>JBNKOQ010000194.1:0-6612 GCA_050294735.1 Roseibium sp.
GGCATATTTCACCGCAACGGGCCGCGTCATCGGCAAATTGATCCTTGCCGGTGGCAAAGCTGACTGGAAAGAAATACCCGTCGCAGGTTCTGACACACAGGGTGCGGAAGGTTCCTCCACTGGGGAGCCGGACTTTCCGCTGCCTGCTGTTTCCGGCAAGGTCGGCGCGTGATTTGAGTTCCGCCATATCCCCGTCTCGCGATCTGGCAAGCAACAGCCCTTTGGGGGGTGTTCTGACCACAAGGCCATTCGGCAGTGTCTTGTAACCGGAAGCTGCGTCGTGCGTCTTTGGGGCTGCCTTGGCATCGAAGATTTTCGAAAACAGGCCCCCACGACGGTTGGCAGCTGGTTGGGAGGCTTCTTCAAACGCCGCGCGGTTGCAGTTCTGCCTCTGCAGTTTGGCCTGAAGCTGCCGGATACGGGAGGTCGTTTTTGATCCCCCTCCTTTGGTTTTGGCAAGTTTCCGGTCGATGGCACGCAGGTTTCGCTGCATGCGGCCAATCTTTGATAACAGACCGGTGCATTTTGGGGATGCGGGATCGGCGGAACAACGGAAGTAGTGGGCATCGCGCTCCGCAGCGGCAATCGCCTTGCTCTGCTGTTCATGGGCTGTTTGCCATTTCCGCGCAGCAGGCCCGGCTTTGGCTGAGGGGCGGTTCAGGCTTGCAAGCTCCGCCTTAAGCGCAGTGCAACTTGCAGCTTCCGCAGCCGCCGGAACGCACAGCGTCGCCAGCAACACCCAAACGGTGCCGCTCGCCCTGAAAAGGCGTTGGCGCTGCATCTGAACTCCCATTGTGTGCCCTATGCCCCCTTGGCGGAAATACACCGATACCTGTCGTCACCGTGCGAAGGTGGCTTGAGAATAGCAAACTATTGGTTGCCTCGGGTTAATGACAGGCTCTTTTGGAAAATCAATTTGCCCACGGTTTCCACCGCTCTTTCCAGGAGCTGCCGCCTTTGGCCATGGGCATCGGCTTTCTGGGCATTCCGGTCGACTGGGCTGTCGGGTGGCTTATGCCGGCGCGCCCCCCGTGTGAATATCCGCATTGGCAAGCTGCACCCGGCTGGACCCCACAGCAGGATCTCGGCCTTGCGCATCATGCTGCCGCAGCAAGAAACAATCAGCACTCTGCAAATATCGGTACCGCGAGGCCATGTCTTCGGGCTGGGGCCATGCCCATTTTCCGGCTCATTTTTGTCATTGTGGAAACAATATGTTGTATTTACCTTCGTGCAGTCATCAATCTGTTGAAAAAGGCAAGAAAATCGGTTTGCTCAACCCCTAATATTTGCGAATCGGCAGGGGAAACTGAGACCGTCTAATGGAAGGAAGATGTTCCCCTGGTGAATACGGCACTGCGGTGAGCATCGGTAAGCGAATGCCGGAAGAAACTGGCTTTGACCATAAGGCGCCGCGGGAGAGAAATATAACCGCGGGCCGGCATATGAAAGATCAGCCATGAGCAAGAACTTTGCTTCAGTCGCGGATATGGAAGAGAAGAAGATCAGCTTCACCGAGATCGGTCGCGGCTGTTACGCTTTCACCGCTGAAGGGGACCCCAACACCGGTGTGATTATCGGAGACGACAGTGTCCTTGTGGTCGATGCTCAGGCAACTCCCGCCATGGCGGAGAAGGTGGTAGAGCAGATCCGGACTGTCACGGACAAGCCGATCAAGCATCTGGTTCTAACCCATTATCATGCGGTTCGGGTGTTGGGCGCGTCTGCCTATGGGGCAAGTGAAATCATTGCGTCCGACCTGACGAAGCGCATGATCGAAGAGCGCGGCGAAGCCGACTGGAAATCCGAGTATGCCCGCTTTCCGCGCCTGTTTCAGGATGCTGCCAGCATTCCCGGTCTAACGTGGCCCACCCTGACATTCGCATCTTCCATGTCCGTAAATCTCGGCAATCGGGAAATTCGGATCATGCATCTTGGAAGAGGCCACACCATGGGCGATTCCGTGGTCTGGGTGCCGGATGCGGAGGTGATGTTCACGGGCGACATCGTCGAATACCGCTCGGCCTGCTACTGCGGTGACGCGCATCTGGAAGATTGGCCGCGTGCCTTGAAGCGGATCGCCGCGTTTCGGCCCAAGGCTTTGATGCCGGGGCGGGGTGCCGCCTTGATGGGGCTGGAGAAGGTTGCCGAAGGCCTTACAACTACGGCTAAATTCCTCACGACCCTGCGTGATACGGCTGCGGATTGTGTCGCGGAGGGAAAGGGTATCAAAGAGACTTTTCTTTCGGTCAAAGCTGCCATGGACCCTCTTTATTCAGACTATGCCATCTACGAGCACTGCTTGCCGTTCAACGTGGCGCGCGCCTACGACGAGGCGCAGGGGCTCGACGTGCCGACCGTCTGGACGGCCGAGCGTGACAAGGATTTGTGGGACGCCCTTCATGGCCTCACCAGCGAGCCAACGGCAGAGGTGACGGTCAGTGCGCCTCCGGAGGAAGAAGATCAGGCCGCCAGCCCTGCCTTGGATCAAGACGACGGCGGGGAACCGGAAGATGAGTTGATCTCCGCGATGGAAGACTTGGCGATGGAAGATCTGGAGGAGGTGGAGACAGCTGCCGATGAACCGGCTGATGTTGACCCCGGGGCGGAAACGGAAAAAGCACTGGAACCGGAAACGGTTTGACCGTTGCGGTTTCAATTAAGGGGAGCAAAAGCGCCCTTGTATGGACATCACCGGCCTTGGCTCCCATATGGGAGAGGTCCTTGAACAACAAACCGGTGAAGTCCTTATGCGTTTAACTTCCCTTGCCGTGCCGCTTGCCCTTTCGGTTATTGCCCTGTCGGCTGCTGCACTGTCGCCGATTGCTGCGCTGGCCGCCGATGAGCCGGATCTCATTTTCAAGAAATCGACGGTCTGGAAATTTCTGACCCCGGATCACAAGCTTGCGACATATGCAGTTGATGATCCGGTTGTCGACGGCGTTTCCTGCCATTTTACGGTTCCGGAAAAAGGCGGCATATCGGGCTGGATCGGTGTTGCGGAAGAGGTTTCCGACATTTCCCTGGCCTGCCGTCAGGTCGGGCCCATCACGATCAAGGAAAAGTTTGAACAAGGGGAGGAAATGTTCCACCAGCGGCGCTCCTTCCTGTTCAAGAAGATGCGTATTGTCCGGGGCTGCGATGCCAAGCGCAATGTGCTGGTTTATCTGGTCTATTCAGACAAGCTGATTGAAGGAAGCCCGAAGAACTCGACATCTACGGTGCCGCTGATGCCATGGGGCGATCAGACACCGCCAAGATGCGGCGACTTTCTGAAAGACTAGAAGAGTATTTCCCATTTGGTCTGGATCGCTTTGCGATCCGTCCAAATGGCTGAACCAAGATGCGGCGCTTTTATCTGGGGCAAAGCCATAATGGTGCTGCGGGCAAATTAATCCGCAGCGACCGACGCAAGAAGGTTTGATGCAACGGGGGGAGCATCTTCCGAGCAGAAATTCTTGTAAAGCACCGACATGACCTCTTGCGCAGCATTGCTGACAAGCCGGTAATAGATGGTTGTTCCCTCGCGGCGCGTTTCCACAAGTCCCTGCGCACGGAGCAGGGACAGCTGCTGGGACACGGTGGGCATCCGCATGCCGGTTTTTTCAGCCAGATCGCCAACGCTGCATTCGCGGTCGAACATATGGCACATAAGGAGCAGACGTGGGGCCGACGCTAGCATCTTCAGGAAGCGCGCTGCGTCTTCGGCTTTATCTTCGAGAGCTTCATGGTTCATGGCTGGAACCTTGCCAAAATTTTGGGAAGGCCGCAAGCACTTGCAGGTAGTGGTGTAAATCCGCTCGAACACTGTTTTGAGAGGTCAAGGATTTCAGGAGGCGGGCCGGCGTGAGCAATCAAACTGCCCCCCTGAGCAATAAGCCTTGGGCGGAGCCATGACTTGCTTGGAAAGGGCGTCGTCGCCGAAGTCGATTAAAGTGGCAAATGGTGTGAGAAGAAGCCCCGAAAGAAAAGCGATTACAAACAAGCGATTTAACATCTCAAACATCCCGGTTCCGCATCTAAATTCGATGATGCGACTATATGGGAAGGCTGTTGAACCGGATCTGATAGCGGCGTTCAGGCAGCGTTCAGATAGCTTAACGGGATCATCGGGATGCGAAGTCCGCCTTTGCGGGGCTGCCGGCCCCTGCAAAGGCGGTTCGGTTTGCTCTGATTTTATGGGCCGGAACCCTAGAGATTTTCTGTCATTGCCTTGGCAAGCGCCTTCAGCAGAACCTTGTCGCGATTGTAGATATCTCTGCGGAAGTGGGTTGATCCGTCCTTGTTCATCCAGGCGGTCAGGTAGGTCAGATGGACCGGTATAGGCTTTGACAGATTGATCACCTTGCGCTCTCCAGTGTCGCGGATCGCCTCCAGGCGGGCGCGGTCATAGCCCTGATCGGCAAGCAGGACATCGCCGAGGGCAAAAGGATCCGAGACGCGGATACAGCCATGGGAGAAGCCCCGTTGCGCCTGGCTGAAAAGGGACTTGGACGGGGTGTCGTGGATATAGATATTGAACGGGTTGGGGAACATGAACTTGATCCGCCCCAATGCGTTCTTGTCACCGGGGTCCTGACGCAGCTTGAACGGGAAGTTTCCCCCGGAATAGGCGTTCCAGGCGACCTGTGTCGGTGCAACCTCCCGATCGCCGTTGAAGATGCGGATGTTCTTGGCCGAAAGCGCATTGGGGTTCTGACGCAGCTTCGGAAGATACTCCTTCGTCGCGATGGAGTAGGGGACATTCCAGTAAGGATTGACTTCCACGTAGGTCATCTCGTCGGAGAAGACAGGCGTGGCGTGGTAGGGTTTGCCGACGACAACCCGCGTCGTATGCCAGGTCTTGCCGTTTTTCACGACCTTCAGATTTTGATCGGCCAGATTGACAAAAACATAGGTGTCGCCCAAGNCGTCCGGCATCCAGCGCCGCCGCTCCATGTTGAGCTCCATCTGGATCAGGCGTTGCTCAATGGGAACATTGATCTGCGCCAGCGTGTTTTTGCCGATAGCGCCGTCAACGGTCAGGCCGTGGTATTCTTGGAACGTCTTTACCGCCTCAACGAGAGATCCATCGTAGATGTCCCCGGTATGGTCCGCTGCCTGTGTGTAATCTTCTTCCAACAATCGCTGGCGCAGTAATGGCACGCGTTGGTCCTGCATGCCCGGCTTCAGGGTTTCCCCCTCTGGAACGGGCGTGAAACCGCCATTAGCGGCCTTTTCCCGATATTGGGCGAGGCGGCGTTTCAAACGCTCGTAGTTCGCTGATTGAGGTGCGAGGCTTGTCAGGAAAGTGCTGAAATCCGGAGCTGTTTCCGCATCGGAAAACAAAACCTCGGCTTTGGGCCGGTGCGGAAATATGTTCAGTTCCTTGTTGATGTCATTGGGTTGTACACGCCCGGAAGACAGATGTGTGGCGTAACGCAGAAACTGGATACTCAAGTCGACGTCCAGCTTTGCCCAGTCCTCGGCTGTCTGGGCGTTCGCACTGCGTTCGGCGAATGCCAGCGCACCGTAATTTTCAGGATTGAGGGCATGCTCGTTCGCATCTGCAAAGGCGGAAATGACCAGCCGGCCGTTTTCCGTCAATCCCGTCTCGTCAAGCCAGACCGGCCGGTAGGCCCTGCCGCTGTAGTAGTTGGCGAGACTCTGATCCATTGTTGACGGGATTGCCGCCTGAATGCTGCGGGCGATTGGCGTTTCCGGTACGGGATCCAAAGCCTGCGGCGCGGTGGCTGGTGCCGGGCCCGTTTGCTGGGCAAGTGCAGCCGGAGCTGTTGCCAGAAATGCTGCCGTAACCGTGCAGGCAATAATACGTGTCAAACCCATGAAGTCCCCCTTTTCCCCGCTTGTGAGAAAGCCTAGCGCCTTCTCAGCTTCTGTCTAGCGAGCAGGGGACAAAAAGACTGTGACATAGAGCACGATTAGGACGCTGCCTGCGGAAAAGCCAAAAATTAGCCGACTTCATTGAAAATGGGGAAGGTCTCCAGCAGCCAGTAGGCAATGAGCGACATTTGACCGGTGACAAACAGGAGACCGGTTAGCACAAGAAAGAGACCCATTATTTTTTCGACTGTTCCCATGTGCTTTCTGAACCGGCCGGCCCATCCCAGAAAGCGGCTCGCGAAGGCCGCTGCCAGAACGAAGGGGATGCCGAGGCCCAGTGCATAGGCTGCCAGCAGCATGGCCCCCTGTCCGGTGGTGCCGGTTGACCCGGCCATGAAAAGGATGGCGGCAAGCACGGGGCCGACACAGGGCGTCCAACCAAATGCGAAGGCAAGGCCCATAATGAAAGCACCGAACAACCCCGGTGGTTTCCGGTCGATCTGAACGCGTGCCTCGCGAAACAGCAGGGGAATACGGAACAGCCCGAGGAAATGCAGCCCCATGATCATGATGATGATACCGGCGATGATGGCCAGGGTATCAAAATAGCGGGCAATCGACTGTCCGATAACGCTGGCGGTGGTGCCGAGCGCAATGAACACGACGGAAAATCCAAGAACAAAGGCGATTGACGACAGGATGATCCGGCGCGACGTCGTGTTGCTCCCGTCCTCGCCCTTGAGTTCCGCTACACTGACGCCCGCGAGATAACAAAGATAGGGAGGCACG
>JBNKOQ010000195.1:0-6604 GCA_050294735.1 Roseibium sp.
TTGTCCCTGATCATGCGCATGCAGTCGGAACTGGATGCCGGTCAAGTGCCCGGCGCAGATCTCATGCATGGGGCGATGATCGTGCTGGCCAGCCTACTGCTGCTGATCCCCGGCTTTGTGACCGATGCCGTCGGGCTGCTGCTGTTCGTTCCCCCAATCCGCGATGCCATTGCCCGCTTCATCATTTCGCGCTCGAATGTGACAATCGTTCAAGGCGGCAGCGTACGCAGATCCGAGGACGGCGTGGTCGATCTAGATACGGACGACTGGTCCCGCAAGGACGACGATCCCCCATCCACGGGGGCTCCACGCATCAGCCCCTGGTCCGATGACGGTAAACGCTAACGGAAAGCTCCCAGACTGTTTTTCACGCCATTGTGATCCGCCCTTGCTTAACCATGGGTAGAATTAACCAAGCCTTTTAACCCCTTTATTGCCATTTTGCCGTAAGACTTCCCTTGGATTTCAAAATGGCGAGGTGGCGTGGATGACCTCATCCCGCATTAACTGGGTAGATACAGCAAAAGGCATCTGCATCGTCTTCGTGGTGATGATGCATTCGGTTCTGGGTGTTGAGCAGGCCTCCGGCGAGACAGGCTGGATGCATGTTATCGTCGCCTTCGCCAAGCCTTTTCGCATGCCGGACTTCTTTCTGATTTCCGGCCTGTTCCTGTCCAATGTCATCACCCGCGACTGGAAGCTTTACCTCGACCGTAAGGTCGCCCACTTCGCTTACTTCTATTTCCTCTGGATGACGATCCAGTTCGCCGTCAAAGCGCCTGTCTTCGTCGATGAAATAGGCTGGGCCGGTGTGGTGAATTTCTACCTTCTCAGCTTCATTGAGCCTTTCGGCACCCTGTGGTTCATTTACATGCTGCCGGTGTTCTTCGTGGTTTCCAAGCTTGCCCACGACCGGGGCATTCCCTGGCAGGCGGTTCTGGCTGCCGCTGCGGTGCTGCACATCGCTCCCATTCATACCGGCTGGCTGATCATCGACGAATTCGCCTCGCGCTTCGTATTCTTCTACTCTGGCTATGTCTTTGCGCCGAAAATCTTCGCCGTTGCCGCCTGGGCGCGGCAGAATATTCCGCAAAGCCTTGGTATTCTCGGCCTTTGGGCCCTGATGAACGGAGGGCTGGTCGCTGCCGGCTGGTCCGAGTTGCCGCTCCTTTCCATTGTGCTCGGCGGGGCGGGCGCCATCGCGATCATCCTGACCGCCACCTTGATCACCGAGACCGGGAAGATCGGTTTCCTGCGCTATTTCGGCGAGAATTCCATCGTTATCTATCTGGCCTTTTTCTTCCCGATGGGGCTCGCCCGCATCCTTCTTCTGAAGCTCGGCCTGTTCGACACCGGCACCACATCTTTAATTGTCACCGCCATTGCCGCTGTCAGTCCAATGATCCTCTTCTGGATCGTCGGGCGAACCGGCATCGGCTGGTTCCTGTTCCGCCGGCCGACATGGGCCTACATCGGCGGAACTCACCTGCGAAAGGCAAGGGTGCAGCCGGCCGAGTAAGTGCATCGCTTGCGGAAAGAGACAATTAGGCCTTCCTTCTTTTGCCCCATCCGGGCAATATCCGCCGCATGTCGAATGATGCTTCTCTTCCCGCCCTCACCGCCGACGACCACCTGATCCTGGTCGATGGTTCCACGTTCATTTTCCGCGCCTATCACGCGCTGCCGCCGCTGACCCGCAAGCCGGACGGGTTGCCGGTTGGCGCGGTGTCCGGCTTCTGCAACATGCTGTGGAAGCTGCTGCAGGAAGGGCTTACTCCGGAAGAAGGTGACGAGCCGACCCATTTCGCGGTGATTTTCGACCACTCTTCCAAGACCTTCCGGTCCGAGATCTATCCCGAATACAAGGCGCAGCGCCCGGAACCGCCGGAAGATCTGGTGCCGCAGTTCGGCCTGATCCGTCAGGCGACCAAAGCGTTTTCCGTGCATTGCGTCGAACAGGAAGGCTTCGAGGCCGACGACCTGATCGCGACCTATGCCGTCCAGGCGGCCGGAATGGGCGCGCGGGTCACGATTGTCTCGGGCGACAAAGACCTGATGCAGCTGATCGGACCCAAGGTCGGCATGATCGACACCATGAAGAACAAGGTCTTCGGCGAACCGGAGGTGTTCGAGAAGTTCGGCGTTGGCCCCGACAAGGTGATCGAGGTCCAGTCGCTTGCCGGCGACAGCGTCGACAATGTGCCAGGCGTGCCGGGCATCGGCCTGAAGACAGCGGCTCTCTTGATCAACGAATATGGCGATCTGGAAACCCTGTTGTCCCGCGCCTCCGAAATCAAGCAGAACAAGCGCCGGGAAAACCTGATCGAATTTGCCGATCAGGCCCGCGTTTCCAAACAGCTGGTGACCCTGAAGCAGGACGTACCGGTGGAGGTGCCGGTCAGCCATTTGTCTGTCACGGAGATCGACGGACCGAAAGCAGTCGGCTTTCTGAAGGCCATGGGCTTCACCACCCTGACCAAGCGTGTGGCAGAAACCACCGGCGCGGAACTCGCCAACATTGAACCGGACGACTTCCAGGTGCCGGGCTGGGACATCCCCGATCACAAGGGCCGCATATCGGAAGCCGCGCCGGCCAACAGGCCGGAAGGAACTGCCGCACCGGCAGATCCGGTTCAGGACGGCGACATGATGGTGCCGCGTACTGTTGCCGATGCACGTGCGGAAACGGTGCCGGCGATTGCCATCGATGCCAGCGCCTATGAAACCGTGACCACCTTGGAACAGCGGCAAACGTGGATCGCGGACGCCTACGAGGTCGGCTACGTCGCCTTCGACACAGAGACCAATTCACTCGATGCCATGCAGGCCGATCTGGTTGGCCTGTCGCTGTCGTCCCGCCCTGGCAAGGCCTGCTATGTGCCGCTGGCACATGTCGACGGGGAAGGCGATCTTTTGGGCGGCGGCGGACTTCTTCCGGATCAGATCCCACTGGACGATGCGCTGAAGGCGCTGAAACCGATGCTTGAGGACCGGGGCGTTCTGAAGATCGCCCAGAACCTCAAGTATGACTGGCTGGTGATGACCCGCCACGGCATCGACATCGGCCCTGCGGACGACACCATGCTGCTGTCCTACACCCTGGATGCGGGCAAGGGCGGCAATGGCATGGACGAATTATCCGAGCGCTGGCTCGGCCATAAACCAATCCCCTTCAAGGAAATCTGCGGTTCCGGCAAATCGATGATCACTTTCGACAAGGTGGCCATCGACAAGGCAACCGCCTATGCCGCCGAAGATGCCGATGTCACCCTGCGCCTATGGCAGGTTCTCAAACCGCGCCTTGCGAGCGAACGCATGGCGACGGTCTATGAGAGCCTGGAACGGCCCATGGTGCCGGTGCTGGCGCGCATGGAAAAGCGTGGCATTTCCGTTGACCGGCAGATGTTGTCGCGCCTCTCTGGCGATTTTGCGCAAGGAATGGCCGCGCTGGAATCGGAAATCTACGAACTCGCCGGGCAAACCTTCAACATAGGCTCGCCCAAGCAGCTGGGTGACATCCTGTTCGGCAACATGAGTCTGCCCGGCGGCAAGAAGACCAAGACCGGCGCCTGGTCCACATCCGCCTCGGTTCTGGAAGACCTGGCTGCGGAAGGCCATGAACTGCCCTCGCGCATCGTCTCCTGGCGCCAGCTCTCCAAGCTGAAGTCGACCTATTCCGACGCTCTACCCGGCTACATCCATCCGGACACCAAGCGGGTGCATACGTCTTATTCGCTGGCGGCAACGACAACCGGACGCTTGTCCTCCTCGGAGCCCAATCTGCAGAATATTCCAGTCAGAACCGAGGAAGGCCGCAAGATCCGCAAGGCTTTCATCGCGGAAAAGGGCCACAAGCTGATCTCCGCCGATTACAGCCAGATCGAACTGCGGGTGCTGGCCCATATGGCCGATATCCCCCAGCTGAAGCAGGCTTTTGCGGACGGTCTCGACATTCACGCCATGACGGCGAGCGAAATGTTCGGCGTGCCGATCGAAGGCATGGATCCGATGGTCCGCCGCCGCGCCAAGGCAATCAATTTCGGCATCATCTACGGCATTTCAGCTTTCGGTCTTGCCGCTCAGCTCGGCATTTCCCGCGGTGAGGCCAGCGACTACATCAAGACCTATTTCGAGCGTTTCCCCGGCATCAAGGACTATATGGAAGCGATCAAGAAGGAAGTGCACGCCAACGGCTATGTCAGCACCATTTTCGGGCGCAAGGCGCATTATCCGGACGTCAACACCAAGAACCCGAACATGCGGTCCTTCTACGAGAGGGCCGCGATCAACGCCCCGATTCAAGGCAGTGCCGCGGACATCCTCCGCCGGGCCATGGTACGTATGGAAGACCGGCTATCCACGTCGAAACTGGACGCGCAGATGCTGCTTCAAGTGCACGACGAATTGATCTTCGAGGTACCGGAGGATCAAGTGGAGCGGACGATTCCGGTTATTTGCGATGTCATGGAAAAGGCCTGCGATCCGGTGCTTCAGCTCGCCGTCCCGCTTCAGGTCGACGCCCGCGCCGCAGACAACTGGGACGAGGCGCATTAGAAGAGACTACCGCCTTATGCCAATCCCGCCGCTTTCCTGAGCGCCGCATTGATGCGGTCCTGCCAGCCGGGGCCGCCTTCCTGGAAATGCGCCAGAACGTCACTGTCGAGACGGACAGAGACCGTTTCCCTTCCGGTGGGAATGACAGTTGTCTTTGGTTTGGGAGCAGTTTCGGCGGGTTTCGTCGTTGCCTGTTTGAACAGGGCCTCGGCCTTGTCGATAGCGCTTGAATGACGGCGTGGCGGATAAGCCATGATCTGCTTCCAATATATCGGGAATGATCTCTCCACCATAGACTGAATACTGCTTATGGAAAGCGCCATTCGGCGGCAAAGCCGGTTACGGCTGTGGGTAAACAGCCCGACAGGCGCTGACTGCCGGGACCAAGCCAAGGTCCGCATTCCACGATCCCGCCGGCACCCCTATTCCGGTGACCGCCTATGCCGCTCTGTGCCAGTTGAAGCGCCATTCCCATCATATTTATGAGTCCGGACCCTCGCCTCCCCTTCACATACCACCGTGCTTGCTCGGAGGCAGAATCAAAGACGAAACCCTCCGCTGCCATGATACTGATCTTACGTGTTAATCTTTTGTTCTTTTTATGTTCTTGTTTTTCGAATTAAAGTGTCTTAACGTAATATACAAGTCAAGGTGGAGTTCAAGATGGTCAGCCGCATTACCACCGTCGCCTTTCAGGGCATAGAAGCATTGCCGGTCGATGTTCAGGTTCAGGTTGGGCCGGGCATGGTCGCTTTCACCGTGGTGGGCCTGCCGGACAAAGCCGTCGGTGAAAGCCGGGAACGGGTCCGCGCCGCGCTGCATGCTTCTGGTCTCGCGCTTCCAGCCAAACGGGTGACGGTCAATCTCGCACCGGCAGATCTTCCCAAGGAAGGCTCTCATTATGATCTGCCCATCGCCCTCGGGGTCATGGCTGCCATCGGCGCCATTCCGGCGGACATGCTCGAAGGTTACGCAGTGCTGGGTGAATTGGGACTGGATGGGCGACTGGCGCCGGTGGCCGGTGTGCTGCCTGCCGCCATGGGCGCCAACGCGATGGGCAAAGGGCTGATCTGCCCGGCAGCCAGCGGGGCAGAGGCCGCCTGGGCTGATGCGGACATGGATATCCTCGCCCCTGTTTCTCTGATCCAGCTTGCCAATCATTTCAAGGGAACCCAGGTCCTCTCCCGTCCCGCCCCAAAGCTTCAGGGCATGCCGGATACCCTTCCCGATCTGGGCGAGGTCAAGGGTCAGGAAACAGCCAAGCGCGCCCTCGAAATCGCCGCTGCGGGCGGGCACAATCTGCTGATGTGTGGCCCTCCGGGGGCTGGCAAATCCATGCTGGCGAGCCGTTTGCCCTCAATCCTGCCGCCCCTGCGGCCCCGGGAACTTCTGGAAGTGTCGATGATCGCGTCCCTCGCCGGGGAACTCGCGGACGGAAAGCTGTCAGACCGGAGGCCGTTTCGCGCGCCACATCATTCCGCTTCCATGGCAGCTCTCGTCGGCGGCGGCATCAAGGCGCGCCCCGGGGAAGTCTCCCTGGCGCACAATGGTGTGCTTTTTCTCGACGAATTGCCTGAATTTAACCCCCAAGTGCTCGACAGCCTGCGCCAGCCGCTGGAAAGCGGCGAGGCGGTCATTGCCAGGGCCAACCACCGGGTTTCCTATCCGGCACGCATCCAGCTGATCGCCGCCATGAATCCCTGCCGCTGCGGCCACGCCGGGGAGCCGGACCACCAATGCCGCCGCGGCGCCCGCTGTGCCAGCGAATATCAGGCGCGCATATCCGGGCCGCTGCTGGACCGGATCGATCTCAGGATAGATGTCCCCGCCGTCACAGCGGTTGATCTGATTGCGCCGGCAGCTTCCGAGAACTCCGCCGTGGTGGCGGACCGGGTCGCCGAAGCCCGCCGGATCCAGCGTGACCGTTTTCTGGCCCTTGGCGTTAACGCGGCAACCAATGCGCAGGCTCCGGCTTCAATCATTGAATCCATCGCAGCTCCCGATGAAAGTGGCCTGCAGTTTCTGCGCGATGCGGCTCAGAGCCTTGCCC
>JBNKOQ010000196.1:0-6578 GCA_050294735.1 Roseibium sp.
CGACGCCAAAAGCGTCAGCCTTCCTGATGGAGCGCTAGATACCGGAGCTGGAATGCAGATGCAAGAGGCTTCTTGCCCCTTGTTGATGAACAATCCGATCCGTTACGCCTGCCGGTTCCAATGCAGGCGGGATTAGCACTCCCCCAGCCTAATTAAAGAACTTTGGCCGGGACGGTTTTTCCTCCTCGTCCTCATCGGCAGTGCCGGGATCATCGGGCATTCCGCTAAATGGAAACTCGATCGGTTTTTCCAGGTCTTCACCGCTCACCAGAACCTCTGCATGCTGTTTCGAGGAACCTGAGGCTTTTTCCGGCGCCGGCTTACTCTGCTTGGCGGCAGGGGCCACATCGGCTGGCGTATTGGCAGACCCGGTATCTCCCTCATCCTTGGCTGTTTTTTTTGCCTCTTCGCCGCCCTTCGGCTGACCGATCAGGTCCTGTGGCCGCTTGGTATGCCCGACGTCGTCGGTTGTCCCTGCAATGCCCTCCAGCCCCTTGTCCGCGCTGCTCTGCGCCGACCCCGGTGAGGATGAAGATGTATCAACCGGAGCGGGGGACGGTTCAGCACCCTCGATCACGGGTTCGGGCACAACATCTGTGATCCCGGCCTCATTTTCGCCAGTTGCAATGATTGCGGCATCCACGGTTTCCACCTCAACTGCGGCCTTCACCACCGGCAAAGCCGGCGCCTCGAACATAGCGTCTTCGATCACTTGACCTGACATCTCATCATCGAAACCGGACGGCGTCTTCCACTCAAAGGCGTCGAGCTTGCCACTCACAGGCGATACAGCCTGCCACTCCCGTGAAACAATGCCATCGGCTACCCAAGCTTTGTCGAGGGGCGCATGCACAGCGCGTGACAACCAGTCCCGCATCCTGCCCTGATCGCCGTGTTCGGCCTCTTCCAGCTCCGCCATCATCAGAAATGCTCCACGAACCGGCTCGGATCGCAAGGCCTGCTTCAACTGTTCACGGGCCTCATCGAATTCACGGGCATCAATGGCAGCGCGTGCCACAGCCAGGGAGCCGATCGTGGTATTTGCGCGTTGACCGGCCAGTGACTTCACCCGCTTCAGCCGGTCAATCGCCGAATCTCCGGTTCTGACATGGGCGTAGGCTTCCGCAAGATCGGGGTGCGGCATCACGCGCCAGGTCGATTCAATCAGCTTGGAGGCCTTGCGGATTTCGCCTTTCCGGGTTGCCAGACGGGACGCCACGACGGCTGCCGGAACGAGATCGAGTGCCAAGCCATGCGCTTCCTTGGCCAGGGAATAAGCCCGGTCCGGTTCGCCATCCTCCAGCTTTTGTGCCAAAGCCGTCAACACAACCGCCCTGTGACGCCGGTAGGTCTTTTTGTCGAGCATCTTGGCGGTATAGTTTCGCTCGAGGGTGGTGAGCGCTTCTTCCCAATGGCTGGCAACGGCCTGATAGCCCAAAACCGCCTTACCGGCCCATTCCAGACCGGATGTTTCCTTCGCGGCTTCTTCCGCATAGTGGCGGGCTGCGACAGGTTCCTGATGCCGTTCAGCTTCAATGAACAGCCCGTGCAGGCCAACGGCCCGGGTCTGTTTTTCTTCGAGCATCGCCTCAAAACGCTCACGCGCTTCTTCGTCCCGCCCTGCCAGTTGAGCCGTCTGCGCCAGCAGAAGCTTCGTCGCGGGCTCATCTTTCAGAAGCTTGTCGGCATCCAGACCATGCTTGCGGGCAAGCTTTGCGTTGCCCGTGCCCAAGGCGACAAGCCCGTCGGAAAGAGCCGCATAGCCCTTATCCTTGCGCCGCCGCCTGAAAAACCGTGCTGCCAGCTTCGGCGAGCGCAAGATACTCAGAATCAACCAGATCGCCAGAAGGACCAGGATCAACAGCAGACCCGCAATCACGGCAACCACCACAGGCGGCTTTTCCCAGACGTACCCCTGCCAGCTGATCGATACCACACCCGGCAGATCCGCCATCCAGGCAAAGCCCAGAGTTACGGCAAAGAGGAGAGCAAAAAAGACCAATACCCGGATCATTCCGTTCACTCCTTGGCTTAACCGGACCTTGCCGGTCAATCACGCTCAGCCCGCCTGCTCTGCGGACAAAAATTAGTCGGCTCAACTGTCCTTGCGGGACAGCGCATTCAAAACCTCTGCGGAGGCCGCATCTGTCAACCGGTCAACCGTGACACGTGCTTCTGCCCGGGCAGCCCAGTCGGATCCAACCGCTTTTGCGTCTTCCGGCAAGGCCGCATAGGCCGTCAGGCTTGCCGCCAGGTTTCCACTAGACACAGCGTTCTCCATCCGCCGCAGGACCGCTTCTGGCCCATCGCCGTTTTCGTCTCCCGGACCGCGAACCGCAATGATCGACCTGGCGCCAGCCAAAAGGCTGTCCAGCATGTCGCCGGACCGCTCCGGTTCGGAAAACTTGGAGAACATAGCCCGGGCAACCTCCGGGAACTCAGCGATGAGTACGGAGACCGGCGCAACACCAGACGATGCATGGGTCTCCAGTGCGGCTATGTCCGTGCCTTTCGGCAATCCGGCCTTCACGGCCGCCAGTTCCGTCGCATAGGGGCGCCCAGAATCCACTGCCGACTTCAGCGCGGACACCGAGAGCGCCCGAGCAGCGACTTCGCGCGCCGTGGCATCGCCCATCGTCGCCTCGACCGCCGCAAGCCGCTTGGACATTGCGTCCAGCTGATCCTGGATCTTCGCAAGGTCGGCCGACTGTTTTTCCGCTCCGGTCCTGATATCCGCCGACAAGGACGCGAGTGTTTCACTCGCCCGGGCCTGGCTCTCGGCCAGCGTCTTCAGAGACACATCGGACGTGGATACTGCCGATTGGGCCGCCTTGGCTGTCGCTTCGACGCTGTCGAGACGTTTGCCAATGTCGGTCACACTATCGGACACCTTGGCCACATCGCTTTCAAGAGAACTTGCCTTGCCCGCAGCCCCCTCGATCGCGGCAACCCGCTGATCCAGAGCATTCAACGCCTCATCCGATCCGCCGCTGGCTGCAGGGCGCGAGCCGATTTTGGCAGCAAGAATTTTATAGGAAGACTTCAGAGCGTCGATTTCCTTAACAAGCGCAGCCCCAGACTCATCCGAAGAACTTGCAGCAAGAGCACCGATCCGTTTTTCAACAGCATCAAGCCGCTTTCCAACGTCTGCATCAGATGGTGAACCAGCGCCAAGACTATCGATCTTCTGCTCCAGCCCCGCCATACGGTTCATGGCCGACTGCACATTCGACTGCAGCCCTCTCGCCTGTGGTGTCTCAAGGGTCAAAACACCCGAGACATAAAGACCATAGGCCCCGGCCAGCACCACAACTCCACCGAACAAAGCTGCAGCAAGAACGCCGCCGAACCCAACACCGGTTTTTTCGGGCGCGGGAGGCGGGGAGGAAAAGGCTTTGGAGCCACCGGATGTGGCCGGTTTGCTGGACACCGCGGCGGAGGATGCTGAAGCACCGGATTTGCCATCGCCCGTTTTCGCCTGAGCCGTCGAAGAACCTGCGGAGGAGGTAGCAGAAGCCGAAGTGGCGGAAGCAGAAGTGCCGCTTGCAGACGGTTTCTGTGCCGCAGCATCAGGCCGGGTGCCCGGAGTAGAAGATGTTGATCCTGATGATGGTTTGGCTGCAGATGCACTCGGGCTGGATGCGCCAGATGGCGAACTGCCCGCTTTAGCGCTCGGGCTTTTGTCCTCGGGTGTTTTTGCTCCAACCTTCTCAGGTTTCAGATCTATGGTCACGGGCCGCTTGGCCGCGGATGCAGCCGAAGAAGGCGCAGCCGTCGGCTTGGCCGCGGAAGACGGCCCATCGGTTTTACCACCAGTCGAAGAGCCCGCCGTGGTCGCGGAAGGCTTGCTGCCGGAGGTATCTTTATCCGATGCCATATGCTCTCTCCTCACCGTATGGCAGGCATATCCGCCAGCCTCTCTGCACACTATACACACCCGTTAGCGAAGCGGTAGCCAAACGGCGAACAGTTTGCCGCGCTGCACTATCAACGACTCGCCCGCTTCGGTTAACACTGTCTTAAAGCTCTCTCGAGCAACGCCTCTTCAGTTGGGTGCACCGCAATTTCCATGCAAGTATTCTCAGGGAAAGGCTCAGCAGATCGCCCTGATATTGCAATAACCCGCAAACAGGGGAAAAGTTCCGCAGCATCAAGCTCCGTGACCGCCGCGACAAAGGCGTCTGCTGTCCGGCGCGAATAAATCAGCACACCGTCAATCTCGCCAGCCCTGAGGCTTCGAAGGACACTGTCGTCCAAAGAACGAATCGGCTCCATCCGGTAAAGCACCGACACCTTGCAGGAAACACCTGACTGTTCGAGCATTCCTTCCAGGTTGCCCGCCCGGTCTTGCGCGGCGAGATAAAGAACCCTCCCGTCCAGCTTTTGATTGACAATCTCATGAGCGAGGGCCGCTACATCGCCATTTACGGAGGTGACCCGCTGGAACCCGGCCTTGCGCATGGACTCTGCACTACGATCTCCGACGGCGAACACCGGTAGGGCCGCAAGAGCAGGTAATTGCCGATGCGAACTCAATAGCCTTGCGACTCGGCCACTGGTCACGGCCAGAGCCGCAACACCCTCAACGTCAAAGCTCTCGGGAACTGTCTCAACCGCCCGGAGCATCGGCGCCTCGATTGCATCATGCCCGAGGTCCCGTAGTCTCCCGGCACTGCGGGCGCAATCAGGTTCCGGGCGGGTGACAAGAAACCGCATCTCTAGCTGGCCAGGAAATTCGGCCCGGCCTTGGCTTTCAGAGCCTCGCCCGCTTCCCGGCCGATAGCTATGGCATCCGATATGTCGCCTTCGCGTAAAATGTCATGCACAACAGATCCGTCGGGCTTCAGAATCGTCCCCCGCAGGGTCAGTTTGCTGCCCTTAATCTCGGCAAGACCGCCAATCGGCGTACGGCACGATCCGTCCAGAACGGCAAGAAACGCGCGTTCCGCATCAAGCCTTGACTGGGTCTCATGATCGTGAATCGCAGACAAGAGTTTCAGGGTCGCTGCGTCATTTTCCCGGCTTTCAATGCAAATCGCCCCTTGGCCCACCGCCGGCAGAAACTCATCGACGTCCAAAAGACTTGTCACCACCTCGTCGAGGTTCAACCGCTTGAGACCTGCATAGGCAAGGAGGGTTGCATCAACCGCACCCTCTTCCAGTTTTCGGAGCCTAGTCTGCAAATTGCCGCGATACATGACGACCTCGATATCCGGACGCAAGCGCTTGATCATCGCTTGACGACGCAGGGAACTGGAGCCGACAACCGCATTCTGCGGCAAATCCATCAAGGTCTTGGCCTTTGGCGAAATAAAAGCATCGCGCACATCCTCGCGCGGCAGGAAAGCGGTCAGGGCCAGTCCATCCGGCAAGACTGTCGGCATATCCTTCGACGAATGAACGGCCAGATCGATTCGCCCGTCCAGAAGCGCTTCCTCGATTTCCTTTGTGAACAGCCCCTTGCCACCCACTTCGGACAAAGGCCGGTCCTGGATCTTGTCACCGGACGTCTTGATAACAACGATCTCAAAAGCCTCTTCAGCCATGCCATGCGCGGCCATCAGGCGGGCCCGTGTTTCATGCGCCTGGGCAAGTGCGAGGGCGCTCCCGCGCGTTCCGATACACAAAGGTTTTGATTGCAAGGATCAGCATCCCGATGTTAGGGCCCGCTTTGGGCTACAAACGTAACGACTTTTCAGTCAGCAAATGATAGGCCGTTGACTAACATTGGCCAATGCAGCAACAGCAATGAAATCTGAAAATTCCCATTGCGACATGCCGTCGCTGACAGTTCTCGGCATCGAAACCAGTTGCGATGAAACCGCAGCGGCGATTGTCCGTGGCCCGCACAATAGACAAATCATGTCGAATGTCATCCGGTCACAGATCGACGAGCATACCGAATTCGGTGGTGTGGTGCCCGAGATTGCCGCCAGAGCCCACATTGAAGTCCTGGACCGCATTGTCGCTGAGGCCATGCAGAAAGCCGATTGCGAATGGTCCGACATCGACGCGGTCGCGGCCACGGCAGGCCCCGGGCTGATCGGCGGTGTCATTGTCGGTTTGATGACTGCCAAGGCAATTGCCATGGCCGCCGGAAAACCTCTCATCGCGGTCAACCACCTTGAAGGCCATGCGCTGACCGCACGGCTGACCGATGATCTCGACTTTCCCTTCCTATTGCTTCTTGTATCCGGTGGACACAGCCAGTTCCTGCTGGTCAAGGGCGTTGGGGATTTCGAACGGCTTGGAACCACGATAGACGATGCCATTGGCGAGGCATTCGACAAGACCGCCAAGCTTCTCGGCCTGCCCTATCCCGGTGGCCCCGCGGTGGAACGCATGGCGAAGCAGGGCGACGTTACAAGATTCAAGCTGCCACGCCCTCTGCTCGACCGGCCCGGGCTCGACATGTCTTTTGCCGGCCTCAAAACAGCGCTTCGCACGCAGGCCAAAAAACTCGAGCCGGTCGACGACCAGACGGTTGCGGATCTTTGCGCCGCTTTCCAGAGAGCTGTTGCGGATGTTCTGGCAACGCGAACGAAATCGGCTCTGTCTCTTTTTGCGGATCGCTTCCC
>JBNKOQ010000197.1:0-6577 GCA_050294735.1 Roseibium sp.
CGAACTCAAGATAGCCGTATTCGACAGGCCAGTCCGGAAAACGCTGTTTCAGTCCTGCAGCCAACTGGGCAAACTGTTTGACGGCGCCCTTATTCCGGCTGCCATGGCCGCAAATCATCAAGCCGAGTTTTTCGGTCATTGTGCAGCCTCGACTTCCCCATTTGGTTCTGCAGCGGGCTCATCTGCGCTGTCTTTTTTCTTGCGGCCTTTCAGGGCTGCAACACCGGCGACCAGCGCCGCGCCTGCGAGCGCTGCCGCGCCGACCCAATGGGAATGTCCGGCGAGTTCGCCAAGATGTCCGACATGAGCAAAGGCGAGAGTTGGAGCGCCCATCACGGCCAGTCCAGGGGCTGCCGCGATCAGCCGCGAGCGTGCGTTCGTCATCATGAAAGGCGTCTCCCTCATCTTGTCATAAGCTGCAGCTGCGTTCTTGCTGCGGCATTTCAGTAACGTTGCGCCCATCGAGGGAGAAAGCGGGCACAAGACACTATCGCTGTGTTTTCAGATGAAAACACAGTCAGTATTTTGCGTCGACAGCTCCGGACTGGGTCCCCGAAATGGGTCAACCTCCACCGGAATCGCTTTCAGTCCATCAAGGGACGCCGTCCAGTGGCGACAAGCTAGAGGAGCGGCGTTTGAGGATCAAGCGCCAATCCGACAAGAATGAGTGTGAGGACGCCGCAATCGCTGTGACAAAGTAGTCCTTGCCTGAAATGCCCAATGAAGGCGGAATGCGGGGACCGTTCAGGAAAAGAAGAGGAGTTCCCATGTCGACAGTCAAACTGATCAGTGATGAGGCTGCGAATGATGCAGTCTCAGATATTTTTGCGGATATCAGAGCCACACGCAAAACGGATTTCATCAACAATTTCTGGAGAGCTCTCGCGGTAGACTCCACATTGCTCAGGACAACCTGGGAGGAAGTAAAAGGGGTTATGGCCACCCCCGGCGAGCTCGATCCGCTGACCCGGGAGATGATCTACATCGCTGTTTCGGTTGCCAATTCCTGCACCTATTGCGTCCATTCGCATACAGCCAGCGCGCGAGCCAAAGGTATGAGCGATGCACAACATGCGGAATTGATGAAAGTCATTTCCCTGGCGGCCAAGACCAATCATCTTGTGACAGCTATGCAAGTGCCCGTAGATGAGGCTTTCGATGTGAGATAGCTGCGCAAAATGTCCCAGTTGGCAATAATCTGTTGGTAGCACGAAGGCCGATCGGCTACACGAAATGAAACAGGGGCATTAATCATGCGGGTACAGGTGCGTCATGCACTTTCGGAGTTGAGGGCTGCTGCCAGAATTCTGGTGCTGCTGCCCTTCCTCCTGTCCGCGCTGATCCCCTCCGGCTTCATGCCCGAATTTGGCCAGTCGGGACTGGTCAGAATAGTCATCTGTACCGGCACGAGCCTGCGGACAGTCGTTCTCGACGAAAACGGAGCCGTCGTGCCGGATCCGGCTGGCGGACCGAACGATACTTCGACAAAGCTGAGCAGCATTTGTCCTTTTTCGGCTTTGGGCGCCAGCATGCTTCCCGTGCTGCGAGGCTTTACTTCTGTCGGGCAGCGTGTCTTTGCCGTTGCTTGGCAGGGCAAGCCGGTATCCCTGCCCCAGCGGGCGATCGTGCCCGGCATTGGAGCCCGCGCTCCGCCGCTTTCTATCTGACGTTCAATTGAAATCCTAAAGTTGATGTCATTCCGGCAATCGCGCTCCGAGGAGACGCGCATGCGCCGAGAGGAAAGCACATGTCTATTTCAGAACGAGCGGACCGGTTGTCCGTAACCGGCGAGAAACAAATCGCCGAGCCTAGAAACGCGTTTTATCTGGCTGCCTGGCGCTGGCATTTTTATGCCGGTCTTTTTGTGGTCCCCTTTTTGACCGTCCTGGCCGTGACCGGCCTTATGATGATGTACATTGGTTTCATCGATGGCAGAGACGGTGAAAATCTGACAATCCCGGTTCCGGCGAATGCTGTAGCGCTGAGTGTTTCGGATCAGGCTTCCAAAGCCCTGGCATCCATCCCAGGAAGCACCATGGTCGAGTGGCTGAAAGCCAAAGGGCCGAACCATCCTTCCGTGTTCCGGGTCAAGGCGGACGGGGTTCAGAGTATGGTTGCGATCGATCCCTATACAGGCTCTGTGGTCGAAACCTGGGTTCGACGGAACGGCTGGTATGACTTCGCCGACAATATTCACAGCGACCTGCTTCTCGGAACCCCCGGCGACAGGCTTCTGGAGATCGCGGCGGGTCTTGGAATCGTCATGGTCTTAACCGGGCTTTATTTGTGGTGGCCGCGAGAGGAAACATTTCTCGGCGCACCTGTTCCAAACCTGCGGCAATCGGGCCGGGCATTGTTGAAGAACCTGCATGGTACCATCGGTGTTTATGTCTCTGTGTTGCTGCTGCTGTTCCTGCTGACCGGAATGTCGTGGACCGGCGTTTGGGGTAGCAAGATTGTACAGGCATGGAGTACTTTTCCGGCTGAAAAGTGGGACAATGTTCCTTTGTCTGATGATGTGCATGCCTCTATGAACCATGGGGCGATTTCCGATGTGCCTTGGGCGCTGGAACAGACACCAATGCCTGCTTCAGGATCCGATGCGGGGCAGGCCGGGATCGAGCATGGTACTTCTGTCAACATAGACAGCATTGCCGCCATGGCAGATGGACTGGGGTTCAATGCGCGTTATCGGGTTGCCTATCCCAACGGCAAGGATGGTGTCTGGACCATCAATCAGGACACGATGAGTGCCGATGCCGAAGATCCGTTCTCGGATCGGACGGTTCATATCGACCGATACACGGGCAATATTCTGGCAAACGTCGGTTTTGAAGACTATTCGCTGGCTGGGAAAACCATGGCGGTGGGGGTTCCCCTGCACATGGGGCTGATGGGTCTGTGGAACCTCGCGCTTAATACGCTTGTCTGCCTGTCGGTGATTTTCTTGTCGGTCAGCGGAGTGGTCATGTGGTGGATGCGCCGGCCGGCCAAGGTCGCGTTTCGCCTGTTTGCGCCGAAGGTTCCAGAAAACCGGCCGCATTGGCGTGGTGCAATGGTTGTCATGTTGGCCGTTTCTATGGCTTTCCCGCTTGCGGGAGCCACTCTGCTTACCGCGTTGGCGTTCGATCTGATGGTTTTTTCCCGGATCCCCATGCTGCGGAGAGCCTTCGCTTAAGGTGGAGGGGCTGTCGCCTGGGAGGAGATAGAACCTTCAGGCGACAGCCCAGTCTCGGGCGTCTTCCCGGGCACCAATCAATGCAAGCCCGGTGGCAATGGACGAGAGTTCTTCGCCGCCGGCAAGCCGCTCCTCTCCGAAACGGGCTTTGAACATGGATCGAAGGGCCGGAACAAAGGACGTGCCGCCGGTGAGGAAGACCTGATCGATGTCCTTGTCAGACAGATCTGCGCGTTCCAGTGTCTCGTCGAGAGCCTTGTTCATGCGTGACAGATCTCCTGCGATCCAGGTCTCGAAATCTGCGCGCTTGATGTTGACCGCAAAGTCAGTTCCCAGAGGATCGAACCGCAGGTCAGTGCTGTCCTGACTGGACAGCCGCGCTTTGGTTTCGGAGACGGCTTTATAAAGCGGATACCCCTGGTCCTCGTCGACGAGGTCGATGAAAAGTTCGATTTTTTCTGGCTCGAGACACCAGCGCAGCAATTTCTTCATTTCCTTGTAGTCGTCGGAAGATTTGAAGATTGACAAAAGGTGCCAGCGGGCGAAATTGGAAAAAAGGTTAGGAGGAACTTCGAGTTCCTTGCCCATGCTGCGGTAATGGCTGCCTTTGCCCAGTTCCGGGAGAATAACATTATCGATGATGCGGTAATCGAAGGTGTCTCCGGCAATACCGATGCCGCCTCGGCCGAGGGGTTCGGCCTTCAGAACACCGCCGGAGCGGGAAAACCGCATCAGGGAATAATCGCTGGTGCCACCACCAAAATCGGCAACCAGCACTGTAGCGTCCTGTTCCAGGCGTTGGGCGAACGAGAAAGCGGCTGCGACGGGTTCATAGACGAACAGGACATCGCTGAAACCGAAACCCTCAAGCGCCTTTCGGTAACGATCCATCGCCAGACTGTCGTCAGGACTGCCGCCTGCGAAAATAACCGGACGCCCGACAACCAGGCGGGCGCCATCCGCTGCGAGCGGTGTTTTGAGGCGATCAAAGGAGCGTCTCAGAAACGTGCCCATCAGTCCTTCGAAGTTGAAGGGCTGGCCGAAGACGCCGGTGCCTTTGAACTGGCGGCTTGCGACGAATGTCTTCAGCGACTGGATGAAGCGCACGTCGCCCATATGTTCAATGAATTGCCGGATTGCCCAGGGACCGACTTCCGCCAGGGGACCTTTTTGAGGGGACCTGTCCAGGAAGCTCAAAAGGGTCGCAATCCCAGCAAGCTCTTCCTGGTCCATGCCAAAGTGAAGCTGTTCGGCGGTTCGCGCGTCCGGACAGGCAGCGAGAACGGTGTTGGACGTGCCGAAGTCGAGACCGTAGGCAATGGGCATGAGGCTACCTTGGGGCTGCGTCGGGCACCGAAGGCAAAAGTCACCACCTGCGCCATCTGAAAAAGGAAGGGCGCGCTTAATACCTGCGCTGGGCTGCGGACGCAAGGGCCGGCGGCCTGTTTGTTCCTGGCGACCGCAACCTTTTGGCGTGATTGCGGTTCGTTACCTCCATGTTCTATTCTGGGCGGTGAGCAAACATAGGAGTACACCATCGTGGCAGGCCATCTGGTTTTCACTGTAATTGCACAAGACCGTCCTGGGCTGGTTGACCGACTAGCTCAAGCGATTGCGGAAGCTGGAGGCAACTGGGTGGAAAGCTCCATGGCCCGCTTGGGTGGAGAGTTTGCAGGGATCGTTAGTGTCGACATCGAACCGCATGGGCTTGACGATTTGCATCGGCGTTTCGATGCTTTGCTGGCCGACGGGATTGCCATCACTTTGCGGGCCGATGTAACTCGTGAGGAACTTCCGGCAGGACATGCTGCCCATCTGGACTTGGTGTCGCAGGATCACCCAGGCATCTTGCGCAAGGTCACGAAGGTGTTGAATGACCGGGAGGTCAGTATTGAACATTTGGAAACGTCGGTTGTGCCCGGATCCATGTCAGGAGAATCACTTTTCAAGGCTTCGGCGGATTTGCGCCTCCCGGTTGGATTGGAGCCGCGTGACCTTAGTGACGCACTTCAGGAAACTGCCGCCGATATGATGGCAGATATCAACTTGATTGATTGAAACCGGATTGACTCTGCCGAGGCGAGTTTGGTGCAGGTCGCGCGTTCGCAGATTCTGTCAGTGCTGAAATTTACGGGCGGGTCTGCAAATGTTTATAAGTCCGATCTTGCGTTTTTCGGGCTAAAATCATGGTGCTAGCGTTTGTCTCTGCCGCGTGTTTGACGCGGGGAAACGGGACCTTGGCACCTCATGGTTTACACCGCTTGTGCCCCACCGTCGTCTGATGGCGCTTTCAATGAGCTGCTTCAGTCGTGGGGTCAGGACATTGCAGCTGCGCGACAGTCGATGGGCTTGAGCCAATCGGCTTGTGCATCCTGTTTGTTCCTTAGTGAGGAAACCATCAGGGGGCTGGAAGCCGGTGACCCACGCATTGGGCTGGGTGCCTTTGTAACAGTGCTTTGGGCTCTGGGGCTGGTGGATGATCTGGATGGGCCTTTGGCCCCGGTTGAGCGCAAGGAATCCCCGGTCTTTCTCCCCGCAAAGATCCCTGAATGGCAGGTCAGCCGGTTGCCTGTTCTGGTGCGGGTCTCCGATTTAACATTGGCCGAAGAGGTACTGCCACCGCGGTGGCCGCATGAGCTTTGGGCTCTGGAGGATGTTTTGAGCAGCATGACCAGCCATCATGCGCGGATGAACAGGCGGGATTTTTATTCCGAAGGCGATGAACACCCGGCGCCCTTGCAGCTTGATTGCTGGGCACGCGAACTGGCGGAGTTCGAGGCCGAGTGGTGTGAGGTAACAGCGCCAGAAAGTCTTACGAGAGATATGCAGGGGCAAGAGAGCCAGGAGCCTGAAATTAAAGCACCAGAAGAGACCAGTGGGGCAGAGACCAAGGGGCCTGGGGTGAAGGCGCCAGAAATACAGGAGCCAGAGATCAACGCGGCTCAGTTTCTAGTCGCGGAGGCGCCGCGGCCTTTTTCAGCGAAGACGTCCCGCAGATCGAAAGTCGGCCCTAACCCGGAGCCGGACTGGCGCGTCCTTTTTAGACCGCTGGAGCGTGAGGAGATGCGCAAGCCGGAAAAAGGGATCCGGAGTTTTCTAGCCCGGAGATTGAAAAAAGTCATGGAGAGTGCAGGCTGGCAATCTCCTCACGCCAAGCAGAAAATGGACCCGGAACGGTCGGTCCGTTCCGGGCTCGAAAGATTGAGGGCGTCATCACGATCCGGCCGCCGGTAGCCCGGTGAGATCTGCGATGGCGGACTGGCATTAAACCTCTCGGTTGCCGCTTTTCACAAGTTTGTTGAATGGCACGCGTTAGCAGCCGTCTGGCAAACGGGCAAACGTCAGCGCAGCCGACTATATCGACCAGCTGAAAGCCCATCGTTGTTTTGGCGCCGAGTT
>JBNKOQ010000198.1:0-6570 GCA_050294735.1 Roseibium sp.
AGGCGGCGAGGTTGAAGTTTTTCGGACGCTCGAAGCGGTTTTCCCGGAGTGCGAAGTCCAGAATGCGCGAGACCCGGTAGGTGCGCGGCGATCCTTCGACAGCTCCGACGAGATACCAGGCACCACTCTTCAGAACCAGGCCGAGGGGAGAGACGCGCCTCCGGTTTCGCGCTTTCCAGCTCTGGTAGCTGATATCGATCTGCCGCTGTTCCCAGACGGCTTGGGCGATCCGGGGCAGGTATTCAGGCAGGCTGTCGGCTTCGGAGAACCAGGCGGGCGTGTCCAGGTGAAACCGATGCTGCATCTGCTCGGCGCTGTGCCGCAGATCCTCGGGCAGGGCGGTCAGCAGTTTGAGGCGGGCGCCTGCCATGATCGAGCCAAGCCCGAGATCCGCAGCAGGACCCGGCAGGCCCGCGAAAAACAGGCTGTCGGCCTCCTGTGCGGACAGGCCATTCAGCCGGGTCTTGTAGCCATCGAGAAGCCTGTAGCCTCCGTCTGATCCGCGCTCGCTGTAGACGGGGATACCGGCGCTGCTCAGGGCGTCGATATCCCGGTATATTGTCCGTAAGGATACCTCGCATTCTTCCGCAAGCTCCTGGGCGGTTACGCGCCCTTTCGCTTGCAGGGTGAGGAGGATGGAAAGCAGTCGGCTGGCTCGCATGAAAAAAACATAAACCAACCTGACAGAAATTGACAGGTATGGTGCGCTACACCCTGTTCAGCCTGATGAATGGAGAGAAACGTCATGCAGAACAAGATCACGTTTTATTATGCGCCTCAGACGCGTGCGAGCAGCACACTGGTGCTGTTTGAGGAGCTCGGAGCCCCTTGCGATCTTCATGTCTTGAACATGAAGGCGGGGGAACAGCGGCAGCCGGAGTTTCTGGCAATCAATCCCCTCGGCAAGGTGCCGGCGATCCGGCATGGGGACGAGGTGGTGACCGAACAGGTTGCCATCCACATTCTGCTGGGAGACCTCTTTCCCGAGGCTGGAATGACACCGGCGGTCACGGACCGGTTGCGGGGGCCGTATCTGCGCTGGCTGGTGTATTACGCGGCCTGTTTTGAACCGGCTGTCGTCGACCGGTTCATGAAGCGCGAGCCCGCTCCGGAATCCCAGTCCCCCTACGGCACTTACGAGCAGGTGATGGAGATCCTGAGAAAACAGCTGGCGAAGGGGCCTTACATCCTTGGCGACACATTCACGGTCGCCGACAGTCTCTGGGGCACAGCCCTGCATTGGACATTGGCATTCGAAATCGTTCCGGATTTTCCGGAGTTTAGAAGCTATATGGAACGGATAACCCAACGGCCTGCTTTCATCGCAGCCATGGAAAAAGATGCCGCCTTTGCCGCTCAGCACGAAGCCGAGGTCGAGGCCGCGAAAGCCGGCTAGAGAGCAAGACAAGACATCGTGTTCCGGGGGCGAGAGAAAGCCTCTCCCCGGAATGCGGGTGCTTCAGCATGTTGGCGTGATCTTTATCAGGCGAGAACGGCCCGGATCTTCTCGGCCTGTGCCGCCAGAACATCATTGTCCGCCATGTCGCCGGTATGCGGGCGCAGCTTGACACCGTCGAAGCGCGGGATGACATGGACATGGGTGTGGAAGACAACCTGTCCGCCGGCTGGCTCCGAGAACTGCTGAATGGTCGTGCCATCCGCGCCAAAGGCCTTGATCACCGCATGGGCCATCTTCTGGGCTGTGGCCATGACGGCTGACAGGTCTTCCAGATCGATGTCGAGAATGTTGCGCGACGGTGCTTTCGGGACAACCAGCACATGGCCATCCCCACGCGGCATGATGTCCATGATGACCACTGTTTTGTCGTCCTCGTAAATCTTGTGGCTCGGCAGTTCACCGCGCAGGATTTTTGCAAAGACGTTCTGGTCATCATATGGGGTGCTGGACATTTGGGCGCTTCCTTGCCGGTCGGATTGCTGCACTCGGACAGTTTTGACCTGGAAGGTATCCAGTTCCATAGCCCATTCTGCAAGCAGTATTTTTTGAAAAAAAACTTCTTCATAATCTGAATCAGCTCGTGTGAAATTGCGAGTCAAAACAGTTGCTTCAAACGGCTTTCTAACAGGCTGAATCCACGTGTCACTTCTTCCGGAACGGGGCGTGCTCCGATAGTTCCTGGCTTTCCATCTCGATGGCTTGCCGTTCGTTCTCCAGATAATCGGCGACCGCGCCGCTGAGCCCTTCATGGGCGATCCAATGCGCCGAATAGGTGGTGGTGGGAAGATAGCCGCGGGCCAGTTTGTGCGCGCCCTGGGCTCCCGCTTCGACGCGCGACAATTTCCGCTCGATGGCGAACTCTATGGCCTGATAGTAGCAAAGTTCGAAATGCAGGAACGGATGGTGCTCTGTGCAGCCCCAGTTCCGGCCGAACAACGTGTCTGAGCCGATGAAGTTCAGCGCTCCGGCGATGTATTTGCCGTTCCGCTTGGCCATAACCAGCAGAATTTGCTCGGACATGCGCTCGCCGAGCAGGGAGAAAAGCGTTCTGTTGAGATAGGGGCGGCCCCATTTCCGGCTGCCCGTGTCCATGTAGAATTCGAAAAAAGCATCCCAATGGGCTTCGGTCAGGTCCTTGCCCGTTGCCCATTCGATTTCCACTCCCGCGCTGAGCGCTTCACGGCGTTCCTTCCGGATCGCCTTGCGCTTGCGCGAGGCGAGGGCGTTGAGGAAGTCGTCGAACGTTTCATAGCCCGGATTTTCGAAATGAAACTGCTGGTCGGTTCGCTGCAGGTAGCCGATATCACCGAGGGCCTCCCATTCGGGTTTGGTCAGGAAGGTCGCATGCACCGAGGACGCGCCGCTGCGTTTGCAAATCTGAACCAGGCCGGAGGCGAGCGCCGCCATGCCGCTTTCCTGATGAATGGCTGGCGACAGAAGGAACCGCCTGCCCGTTGCGGGGGTGAACGGCACGGAGATCTGTAGCTTCGGATAGTATTCGCCGCCAGCCCGGTAAAAGGCATCTGCCCAGCCATGATCAAAGACGTATTCGCCCTGGCTGTGGCTTTTCAGATAGGCGGGCACAGCGCCCCAGACCTCGCCGTTGACGCCCTCCAGCACCAGATGGCGCGGCAGCCAGCCAGTCTCGGCGGTGGCACAGCCGGATTCTTCCAGAGCATTTAGAAATGTGTGGGATATGAAAGGGTTATAGGGGGGAATCTCAGGAAGTGATTCCGTTCCTTCAGATAGGGATTCAAGTAACTGACGTTGAGTCTCCAGAGCGTCGTCACGGACAAGTGTCCCGTCGGCGGAGGTGACCCAGCCGGGGTTGGCAACGCTGTCCCAAACGTCTTGAGGTATATCCGAGAGGGAGGAGAGGATGCGCAGTGTCGCGGCTTGCTCTTCCTGAGTTTCCGGCGCCGGCATCAAACAGGTCCTTGAGAACGTTTCTGCATGCCCTTCAGTGTAGTGTGTCCATGCTGCGCTGCAAGGGGGGGGCTGCGCCGCCTGTGCCAAATCAGGCGTCCGGATTGAAGCCCTCGAAGACGATTTGATCGGCATAGAGGGCGGCACGTTCGCGCTGCTCCTGTGTCCGGACCGTCCAGGTCATGACCGGCAGGCCGAAAATGGTGCGCCAGAACCGCGGGGCTGCTGAAGGCAGGTCCCGGATGCCATAGGAAATGAAATGCGGCCGGGTCCTCGGAATATGCAGCATGTTGCGTAAGATGAAACGGTCCATGCGGGAAAAGCGGGCGAAAGCGCCTTCGGGGCGGATGCCATCCGCGACGATCCCGCGCCGCACGGCTGGATTATGCGCAAGGGCGACAGACAGCATGTCCGGATCAAAGGATTTGATACAGGCCGGGCCCTTGTAAGCGGCAACCTGATCAACGACCCGGCGGACAAAATCCGCCTGTGCGCCCGGTACGATGCGGGATTTGATCTCGACGACCAGAGGGACACGTCCGGCTGTCAGATCGAAGAGATCCTGAAGCAGCCAGAGTTTGTCTCCGCCGGTTTTCATGCTCAGCCCGGTCAGGGCTGCGGATGACTGGGCGATCACGGGGCCGGTGCCCTCGGCCAGGCGCTCGAGGGTATAGTCGTGAAAGACAAGAGCCTCGCCATCGGCGGTTTCCTGAACGTCGACCTCAATGGCAAAGTTTCCGGCAATTGCTGCCTGGACCGCCGAAGGTGAGTTCTCGATACATCCTGCATCGGCATCGTGAAAGCCGCGATGCGCGATGGGGCGAGCGAGAAGGTCTGACATCTGGGTCATTCAGAAAAACCTTGAAGAAGCCGGTCAGGCGATTTCGAAGATGGCTTCGATTTCCACGCCTGCGCCGAACGGCAGGGAGGCGGCGCTGACCGCGGAACGGGCATGGCGGCCCTTGTCGCCCATCGCCTCGACCAGAAAATCCGAAGCGCCGTTGATGACCTGCGGCTGCTGGGCAAAATCGGCGGTCGAGTTTACAAACCCCACGATCTTCACCAGACGCACGACTTTTTCCAGGTCTCCAGTGGCGGCCTTGGCCTGGGCCAGCAGGTTGATCGCACAGAGCCGGGCCGCGCTCTTGCCCTCCTTGACGGACAGCTGATCGCCGAGCTTGCCGACATGTTCCAGCCCGTTTGCTCCCATGGGCAATTGGCCGGATATGAACAGCTGGTTGCCGGTGATGACATAGGGCACATAATTCGCCGCGGGCGCTGCGGCCTCTGGCAAGGTGACACCCAGTTCGGCAAGGCGGGTTTCGATGGTCTGGCTCATGGCAACGGGCTCCGGAAAGGTCAAATTCGACAAACTCTTGGCGTAATTCATCGGAGGCTGCAAGGGCAAAACGCCCTGTTCCGGCCAATCTTTCCGTTTCAATGTTCCGGCGATGACAACATGGTTGAAATCTTCTTCGCAAGGTCTGGCGGCGGCGCGATGAAAAGCCTAAAATCGGCTGGCTGTTTTTGCCTTTGCGATTTTGCATCGGATGCGCGCCTTGGAGATGTTGATGCAATTCGAAAAGAGACCCTTTGTGTATGCCGTCAGGGTCCAGGTTCTCGCTGTGCTTGCCGGCACGATGCTCGGTGGAACTGTGAGCGCGCAGGCCGCCGGACTGGTTCCGCATCGGGCCGTTTACGACATGGAACTTGCGGATACCGGTAAAGTCGCCGGGATCGCCGGACTAACGGGCCGGATGGTCTATGATTTTTCCGGCAGCGCCTGCGAAGGATACAGCATCAATTTCCGTTTCGTGACCGCATTTCAGGGAAAAGAAGGGGGATCGCAGGTTACGGACCTGCAGACATCCTCTTACGAAAGCGGCAATGGCGAGAGTTTTCAGTTCCTCTCCAAGACTTTTGTGGACCAGCGCAAGGTCGAGGCAACGCGCGGCACCGCGGAAACGAATGGCGAGGGCAAAAGCATCGTTCTTCAGGAGCCGAAAGAGCGGACCTTCCAGATCGACGGTTCAGCGATCTTTCCGACCGTTCATCTCCGGAAAATCATCGAGGCTGCCAAGGCTGAGCAGCATTTTCTGACAGCGGATGTTTTCGATGGGTCGGAAACCGGAGACAAGGTGTACGCGACCACGGCGGTGATTGGCGCTGGCCACATGGAACCGTTGAAGGGGGCCGAGGAACCGGGGACTGTTGTCAAGGAATTGCCGCGGGTGACCTACTGGCCGGTGACGATAGCTTATTTCGATCCGACGGAAGAAAAGTCGGGAGAAGAGCTGCCTGCCTATCGGCTTTCATTCCTGTTGTATGAAAATGGCATCAGCCGGCAGATGGTGCTCGACTATGGCGAGTTTGCCATCAAGGGCACCTTGAGCGATCTGAAGCTCTACGACGAAACACCCTGCACCAACTAGAGTGTTTTCCGCTCAATTCGGGGCATTTGACCGGGGTAGCTTTCTATTGTTCCGGCTTTGTGTCCTTCTTTTTACGGGCCTGATGAAGAAGGCCGCGTTCCACGGCTTGCGTGCCGAATTTGTCCCGTAGGGCGTCCATCGCAAGCTCGGCCTGTTTGCGCCGTCCCGAGCCTTCGTCGAGAAGATCCTGCGGATCGGCTTGATCGGGGTCAACCAGATCGCTGAGCCCGATACCGATCAGCCGGAAGCGCCGGCCATCGGCTTCCTTTTCCAGAAGGTCTACCCCCATTCGGAAAATCCGGTCCGCGAGCTGGGTCGGATCGGGGAGTTGCCGGGACCGGGTGATCGACTTGAAGCTGTCGGTCTTGAGTTTCAGGGTGACGGTGCGCCCGGCGAAGCTTTCCTTTTTCAGCCGTCTGGAGACTTCCTCGGAGAGTTTCAGAAGGATCGGGCGCAGTTTTTCGAAACTTGAAATGTCCGAATTGAAGGTGGTTTCGCTGCTGATGCTTTTGGCGCCCCGGGAAGGCGTCACCGTGCGGTCGTCGTTGCCCTGGCACAGTTTCGCCAACCGCAGCCCCATGGCGCCATACCGCCTGGCCAGGTCATTGCCATCCATCGTCTGAAGCTGGCCTATGGTCTTGATGCCATCCGAAGCCAGTGTTTTCCGGAAGACTTTGCCAACACCCCAGATCATGCCGACGGGTTTGTCCGCCAGAAACGTTTTCGCCTCCGCGGCCCCAATAACAGAAAATC
>JBNKOQ010000199.1:0-6519 GCA_050294735.1 Roseibium sp.
ATCAGGCGGGACTTGAAGCCACGGCCCGGTGCATGGAGCTGGTGGCGGCGGCAGGCGCAGACGATCACATTGTGGTGCTTCTTTCTGGCGGCGGGTCTGCAAACTGGATAGCCCCGGTTGAGGGCGTTTCCCTCGATGACAAGCAGGCTTTGACAAGATCGCTTCTGAAGTCGGGAGCTACGATCGACGAAATCAATAAGGTCCGTAAGCATTTGTCGCGAATTAAGGGGGGACGTCTTGCGGCTCTCGTGGGAGACGCGAGGATGACAACTCTCGCGATTTCCGATGTGCCGCATGATGATCCGGCTGCCATTGCCTCCGGGCCGACCGTTCCCGACGGTTCAACGCTTGCCGAGGCCCGTGAGATTTGTGCGCGCTTCCGGTTGGAGCTGCCGCCTTCCATCGAAGCGGCTTTGAATGATCCGGCAAATGAGACCCTGAAAGACGGCGATCCCGCATTCGCTTCTACGGAGTTCAAAATTGTAGCTGCTCCGCAGGCTTCGCTTGAAGCCGCGGGAGAGGTTGCCAGGCAGGCGGGGTTCGAACCGGTGTATCTGGGAGACAGCCTGGAGGGGGAAGCAAGGCAACTGGCAAGCGAGCATGCGGACTTGGCGATTCAATTGTTGAAGAACGGCAAAAAGACCGTGCTTCTGTCCGGAGGCGAACTTACGGTGACCATCGCGGGCGACGGTGTGGGCGGTCCGAATCAGGAATATGCTCTCGCATTGGCTATATCCCTGTCCGAAACGAATGGAATATCCGCTCTGGCAGCCGACACGGATGGAACGGACGGTGGAAAAGGGGCTGCTTCTGATCCCGCAGGTGCCTATGTTTTTTGCACGACCATTGGGCGTGCACGCGGGTTAGGCCTTGATCCCGCCTTATTTTTGGTCAGAAACGATAGTTCTTCTTTTTTTGAAGCCCTTTCGGACCTTCTTGTTCCCGGTCCGACCTATACAAACGTCAACGACTTTCGCGCCATCGTCGTTGACAATATTGGCGTGTCCTAGCAAAAAGCTAATGTCAAAAAGCCGCGAGACGAACGACTGACAATGACCAAGGATGGGGAACGACACCGGGCGAAGCCGCTATCGGGCTTCGGATTTGCTGCGAAAGCGGTAATGGGCGGGTGTCTGTTTTTGCTTCTTTTGCCGGCATTCAGCGATGAAGCCAAGGCCGACCTTCGTCTTTGCAACAAAACCGAGAGCAAGGTCGGAATCGCGATTGGCTACAAAGACAAAGCCGATTGGATGACCGAGGGGTGGTGGAATCTGGAAGCCAACTCCTGCGAAACGCTTGTCCCTGGCGCTCTGGTGTCACGATACTATTACATCTACGCTGTTGATTACGATCAGTTCGGCGAATGGGGCGGACGGGCGTTCATGTGTACCCGGGAAAAGGAATTCACCATCCGTGGTATCGAGGACTGTGTCGCGCGTGGCTTTGAGAGAACAGGCTTTTTTGAAATCGACACGGGAGAACAGAGCAGCTGGACCGTTCAGCTGACGGAACCCGTGCAACAGGGGACTGGTGGGCGATGAGGCGTAACCGGAGAGTCAAGATTTTAGCAACTCTCGGACCCTCTTCCTCGGAACAAGACATCATTGAACAGTTGTATTGCTCTGGTGCGGATGTTTTCCGCATCAACATGAGTCATACCGATCATGATCGTTTGAAGATGCTCGTTGAGCGTATTCGTTCTGTGGAGGAAAAGGTCGGGAGACCAATCGGCATTCTTGCAGATTTGCAGGGGCCAAAGCTGCGGGTCGGGACCTTCAAGGATGGTCCGGTCATGCTTGAGAACGGAGCAACCTTTACCCTCGACGCCGATCCTGCCGAGGGTGATGTGAATCGGGTGTATTTGCCGCATCCTGAAATTCTGAAGGCATTGGAACCTTCCCACCGGTTGCTTCTGGATGACGGCAAGGTTCAGCTCAAGGTCGTCAACTGTACCGAAACCAAGGCTGTGACAGAAGTTGTGGTCGGCGGAAAGCTTTCAAACCGTAAGGGTGTTAGCGTTCCAGATTCCGAAATTGCCACCAGCGCAATGACGGAAAAGGACCACAAAGATCTGGTGGCCGCGCTTGAGCAGAACGTCGACTGGGTTGCTCTGTCCTTCGTGCAACGTCCCGATGACATTGCCGAGGTGCGCAAGATCACCCGAGGCCGTGCCGGTGTTCTTGCCAAGATTGAAAAACCTCAAGCGATTGGCCGTCTTGCGGAGATCATCGAACTGTCTGATGCCATCATGGTTGCACGTGGTGACCTTGGCGTTGAGATGCCTCTGGAAAAGGTTCCGGGTCTGCAGAAGCAAATTACCCGGGCTGCCCGGCGGGCTGGTAAACCGGTGGTGATTGCCACGCAGATGCTGGAGTCCATGATTACAGCTCCTGTGCCGACCCGCGCGGAAGTGTCGGATGTGGCGACGGCGGTTTTCGAAGGCGCCGATGCCGTGATGCTGTCTGCAGAATCGGCGGCGGGTGACTTCCCCGTCGAGGCAGTCGAGACCATGGACAAGATCGCTCAGGAAGTGGAGCAGGATCCAAACTTCCTAAACATCATACATGCGCAGCGGACAGAGCCCGAAGCGACGGGTGCCGATGCGATTTCCGCAGCCGCCCGGCAGATTGCGGAAACGCTGAACCTTGCGGCTGTTGTTTGTTACACAACGTCTGGGGCGACGGGGCTGCGGGCCTCCCGCGAGCGTCCATCCTCACCGCTCATCGTTTTGTCGCCGGTTGTCGCAACCGCGCGCAGGCTGGCGTTGGCTTGGGGACTTCATTGTGTTGTTAGTGAAGACGCTGCCAATGAAGACGATATGGTCGACCGTGCTTGCCGGATCTCGTTCAGCGAAGGTTTTGCCAAACCTGGTCAGCGGGTCATTGTGACGGCGGGGGTCCCGTTCGGGACGCCGGGCTCGACCAATATGCTGAGAATTGCCTTTGTCGGCAGCGATGGCCAAGGCGGCATTTAAGCGTCTAATCGATTTATATGTGACCCAAAAAAAGGCGGCCCCACTGGCCGCCCTTTTTATTGGTCTCTTGAAATGATCTGTCAGCGCGCGAAGGTCACCGGCAGAACGATAACCGCTGGTCCGTCGAAGCGATCGGTCCTCAATGCGCCATAAGGGAATAGCTCGAAGCCGCCACTGACAAAACGGTTTCCAGGGGACAGGAAGTTGGTCAGGGATCTCTGGTCCGGGTGGCTCAATGACGCAAAGAGCTTGTGCCGTGTCGTGTCCGTTCCGGTGATGAGGCGAGGTTCGGTCTTGTCCGGCAAGCCTGCAAAGCCCGCAAGAGGATCTCTGATTTCATTCAAAGGTATCCGCCCCGATACGGACCGGGCAGGTGCATTTTTTGCGACACCCGTACGGAGTGCGTTGCCGCTGGAAAGCGCTGCGGAGCGGCTGTTGCCAACGGGGGCTGGCTTCACAGGCGCGGGAATCGCAGTTGCAGATGCGTAAGCCAATGTGGATGGGGTGAGCGTATTGGACGATCCGGCTGGTGTTCCACCGGTAGCCGCAACGATTGCGGCAACGGGATCCGTCGCAGGCGCAATTGGCGGTACAGGGATGCGGCCGGACAGGCTGGTCTCATTCAAGGCCGCGGTTTGTGTTGCCTTGAGAAGCGCGTCAGCCGGCTTTTGCTCCGGTAATCCGGAGGCTGGCTCAAAACGGCTGGCCGCAACCGGTTTGCCGGTCTGGCCTTGCTGGAGAGCTATCCGCTGCGCATCCAGGGTGTTGGGTTCCGCGCTTGCCAGCTGAATGGCTGTCACCGCGCGTGCCGGTTTGGAGGCAGGTACAATTCCGGCTGTGACAATTACGTCCTCGTCAACAGCCAGAGCAGGTTCTTCCGGCTCGGCTTCTTCTTTCAGGACAGGAATCGGCGGGGCTTCGGTGACCGGGGAAACACGGCTTGCGGCTGTGGCGTTATCACCGGAGCCGCGGACCCCTGGCAGGGCTCCGGGAGGCACTGGAGCTGTGTTCGGGCGCACGGCTGCAACGCGGGCCCGCTGATCATTGTCATTCGCGGAGCCCGATCTGAACAGGGAGGCGAGCAAGTTGCCGCCGGATGCTTTCTTCTCGACTGGAACAGGCCTGACAAGATCCCCGGAGTTCGTCAGGGATTGACCGGTGGTGCCAGCGGAGCGCGCACGCGGCTGCTGAACGGTGTTGCTGGCTACAATTGTCGGTTTGGTCGAGCTTCGCTTGCCGGATCGCGACTCAGCAAGTGCGAGTTTGTAACCCTTCATGGGTTTTCCGTCCGACGGAATATGGAGTGTCTTGCCGTCCGGAAAGACCTTGGCGAGTTGGGATCGCGTCATGCGGGGCCAGTGGCGCACGTTGCCCGTGTCCATATGTACGAAAGGCGATCCGGAGGTCGGATAATAACCAACGCCACCAACTTGCTTGCGCAGGCCGGTGACACGGAGCTTTGCGAGGTTTACGCCCGGAATATAGTAATCCATGGCTTTGCCGAGCATGTGCTGGCTGTGTTTTGCCACACCGCGCGACCGCTTGCGCAGCATGTTGTTTGTTGCCGGCGACCGGTAGCTTGAGACCACATAGATCGGTTTTTTAGCGCCGACCTTCTGGTAGACTTCCCAGACGAGGTCCAGGAGTTTTGGATCGATGTTCGTTATCTCGTTGCGGCGCCAATCGCGCAGAAAGCGGTTGGCTTCCCGAAGGCCACTGGGGATGTAACGGCCGTTCTTTTGGAAGGTGACCTCTACCCGTTCTTTTGTGTGGGTATTGTAAAGCTTGAGTGTCCGGGTCTCAGCCGCCGCGTCGGCTGCAGCCAGTATTGGCAAAGCCGCAAGCAGACATAGAAGAGCCGCTGCACGTTGCAGCCCCTTCACGGCGTCGTGTCCAACTGACCGTATACGCAAATCACCAACTCGCCGTTTCTTGATGGCCCCAGGCCAATCCCTTGCTCCCCAGCAGAAGCAATAGTTAGCTCAAGCAGGTTAAGAAGCTTTTACCCTGTTTTTATTTGAGCCAAAAACGTGGCAGAAATGCAACGGGCAATCCGCTTTCTACGCCAAGTTAGCTACAAATAATGCGGGCACCGTCCCGCCCGCATTGAGAAAACGCAAAATTCCCGGATCTTGCAGAGCTAAGCTGCCGCTCCATTGCTGTCCGCCTCGTCCTCCAGGCCATACTCCTTGAGTTTGCGATAAAGCGTGGAGCGGCCGATTCCAAGGCGTTTGGCAACTTCAGTCATACGGCCGGAATAGTGATTGATCGCCGTGCGGATCAGTTCCTCTTCGACATCGGTCAATTTGCGGACATGACCGTCATTGTCGAGGTTGCGCATGAAGCCGAAAGGCGCGGCATGGCGGAACGCCTCGTGTGTGGCAGCTGGTGAAGGGCCCTCCTGAGAATACTCACTTGCTGCGCCTGCTGCCGAACTGTCACCAGCAATATTGGGGTCGGGATTGGCTGCTTCCGGCGAAGCCGACGCCTCAGGAGGGTTGAACGCGTGCCCAGGCTGTTGCGGGACGCTATCGACAGCGGCTGCGACTTGCGGAAAGTCGTCAACGGTCAAGTTCGAGCCATCGCAAAGCACGACGGCGCGGAAAACCGCGTTTTCCAGTTGCCGGATGTTACCTGGCCAGTTGTAGGCCTGCAGCAAATGGAGCGCATCCGTTGCGATACCGGCGACTTGCGGTTTGCCTTCTTCTGCTGCGAAGCGGGCGAGGAAATGGCGCGTGAGCGACGGAATATCTTCCCGCCGGTCCCGCAAGGGCGGGATCCAGATCGGAAAGACGTTCAGGCGGTAATAGAGGTCTTCCCGGAAAGCCCCTTCCTTGACCTGATCGACCAGACGCCGGTTGGTTGCCGAGATCAGACGGAAATCAACCTTGATCGGGCGTTTGGCTCCGACCGGGTCGATTTCGTTTTCCTGGATGGCGCGCAGAAGCTTGACCTGAACGTCAGCAGGAAGCTCGCCGACCTCGTCAAGAAACAGGGTGCCGCCATGTGCTTCCTGGAACTTGCCGACATGCTTGTCGACGGCGCCGGTGAAGGCGCCCTTTTCGTGGCCGAAGAGAATTGACTCTACAAGGTTATCGGGGATCGCGCCGCAATTCACCGTGACAAGGGGTTTGGATTTGCGATCGCCAGATCCCTGAATGGCGCTTGCGATCAGTTCCTTGCCAACGCCGCTTTCGCCTTCAATGAGGATCGGAATATTGGAGGATGCGGCCCGTTTGCCGAGGTTGATCACGCGCTCCATGGCAGGGGAGTGCGTTATGATATCGGCAAAGGTGAGGGTGCCGGAGGCCTGCTTGCGGAACCGGGTGATCTCTCCTTCGAGCGCGGACACTTTCATCAGGTTGCGGATCGATACGTTCAGCCGCTCAGGGCCCACGGGTTTGACCACAAAATCCTGGGCGCCGGCATTCATTGCATTGACGACCGCGTCGATACCGCCATGGGCGGTCTGGACGATAACCGGCGTTGCGATCTTCTGGCTGCGGATCTTGGTCAGAACCCCGATGCCATCCAGCTCAGGCATG
>JBNKOQ010000200.1:0-6515 GCA_050294735.1 Roseibium sp.
GATGCCTTCAACCGCATTGAAGACGCCGTTGACAGTTTCAGGCGCAGGGGCCGCACGGAACTCAGAATCAGCACGGTATCCACATTCGCCACCCGCTGGCTTATTCCGCGTCTGCCCGATTTCCAGACCATCCAGCCGGATGTGGAAATCCTCCTGTCCGCCTCGACCCGCGTCATAGATCTTGAGCGGGAGAACTACGACTGTGCCATTCGCCTTGGCAAGGGCGGCTGGCAGGGTATCGACAGTACATTGCTTTGGCAGGAGCATCTGGCAGTTGCCATGGCTCCCTGGCTATTGCCTGAAAATGGAGAACTCACCCAGGAGGCCCTATCGAAGCTGCGCTTGCTGCACAGCGCCAGCAGACGCAATGACTGGCCTTGCTGGCTTGAGCAGGCAGGCCTCGAACACAGCGAAGCGACGTCCGGAACGCTGGTGGAAAGCCGTGACCTCGCCATTCAGGCATCCATCGCCGGCATGGGCGCCATTGCTATCGACCGCAGGTTTGTCGAACAGGAAATCAAGGCGGGGCACTTGGTCGTGCCGGACTGGCCTGTCGTTGAACTGGATACCGGATATTGGTTTGTCCGCTCTCCCAACCGCCCGCAGTCCCGTCCCGTTTTGGAGTTTAAAACCTGGTTGCAGGCGGCCGCCAGCTGACCATAGGCGGTTGCGCCGCGGCCCTTACCGCAACAGAACGATCCCGACCACGGAAAAGAGAATGACACAACAGCCGATCAGCTCACCCCGGTTCAAAGGCTCCTTGAATACAAACCATGAGACCGCAAAGGTGAAGATCAACTCGATTTGTGCCAGCGCCCGCACATAGGCGACCTGTTGAAGTGTCATTGCCGTGAACCAGCCCAGTGAGCCCAACACACCTGTCAGGCCGACCAGGATGGAAATACGCCAGTATTTCAAACCGAGAACAAGTTGCCGTGGCTCTCTCGCCGCCATCCAGAACATCATGACAACGGTCTGAAACAATGTGGCACAGGCCAGGGAAAAGCCGGCCTGCATCAAAAAACCCGGCCCGCCCAATGACAGCGACGCGGACCTGTAGAAAGCCGCCGACGCACCAAACAGCGCTGCAGATGCCAGACCAATCAATGCAGGTCTGCCTGTCAAGGCAGCGAGGATTGCCTGTCTGGTCATGTCGGATCGCGCAAGCGAGATCGTCACGACACCAAACACACCGAGCACGATGCACATCCCGGCCGCCGGTGTCAGCCCTTCTCCAAGGATGACCAGGCCGAACAAAGCAGCCTGGATCGGCTCTGTCTTGGAATAGGCAGTCCCGACTGCGAAATTGCGGAAGGAAAACAGATGCACCAGCAGAAAAGTGGCGCCAATCTGGGCCAATCCGCCACTCCCGCAGGCAATCAAAAAGGTAATGTTGACTGAAGGCAGTGGGGCGCCAGTCACAAAATGAAGACCTGCGACGTAGAGAATGGCAAAGGGAAACCCATAGCCGAAGCGGGCAAAGGTTACCCCCGTCGTACTGAACTTACCTTTCATATGCTTTTGAAGAGCAGTGCGCACATTCTGGCTGAATGCCGCGAAAATCGTAATCGGTATCCAGAGTTCCACGCAGCTCTCCTCGGCTTCACCAGAAACCGGAAGGTAGTCGGCGCTTTACGAAAGGCCAATATGGAAAGACGGCTGCTGACGGGAGTTTAACTCAAGCATTCTTGAGCCACGCGAGGGCTTCGTCTTGACATACAGCCGCCTGACCGCTTAGGTCCGCCGACTGAATTAATCGCCATGCAGGAGACCCTCTGCCGATGACATCTGATCTCGCCAAACTTTCCGCTACCATCGATGCGGCCTTTGAAGATCGCGCCAATATCGACACCAAGACCACGGGCGATGTCCGCGATGCCGTAGAGAAAACACTGAACCTGCTCGATCGCGGCCAGCTGCGTGTAGCGGAGAAGAAGGATGGCGACTGGGTTGTGAACCAATGGGCAAAGAAAGCTGTCCTACTCTCGTTCCGACTGAACCCAATGGAAGTCATCAAAGGCGGACCTGGCGACGCAACCTGGTGGGACAAGGTTCCCTCCAAATTCGACGGCTGGCGCGGTGTTGACTTCGAGGAAGCCGGCTTCCGAGCAGTGCCGAACTGTATTGTCCGCCGCTCTGCCTTTATCGGCAAGAACGCCGTTCTCATGCCATCCTTCGTCAATCTCGGCGCCTATGTCGATGAGAGCACCATGGTCGATACATGGGTGACGGTTGGCTCCTGTGCACAGATCGGCAAGAACGTTCACCTGTCTGGCGGTGTCGGCATTGGCGGCGTTCTTGAGCCGCTCCAGGCTGGTCCGGTGATCATCGAAGACAACTGTTTTATCGGCGCACGCTCCGAGGTCGTGGAAGGCGTTATCGTGCGTGAAGGCGCGGTGCTGTCCATGGGCGTCTTTATCAGCGCCTCGACCAAGATCATCGACCGTAACACGGGGGAAGTCTTCATCGGCGAAGTGCCCGCCTATTCAGTAGTGGTTCCAGGCAACATGCCGGGCAAGCCGCTGCCAGACGGCACTCCGGGGCCGAGCCTCTACTGTGCCGTGATCGTCAAGCGCGTCGACGAACAGACCCGCTCCAAAACCTCGATCAACGACCTGCTGCGGGACTGATCTCCAAAGTCCCATGCCAACAAGAAAGCCCGTTTCATTTGAAGCGGGCTTTCTTTATTTCAAGGCTTTAACTCACATTCCCCACAGTCGGCCAGCCAGCTCACCAACCAGCAGCGACAACACGATGTCGAGGACAACCACACCCAAAGCCATACTGATGCTGGCCTGAAGGGCGATACGGGCAATCAGAAACCGGTACCAGATCACGATCACCAGCGTGACCAGCGACAAGAGCACCATGATGCCTGCGGCAATCAGTCCAGCCAGATAGAGCAGCCCGACAAGCACATAAGGAACGGCAGCCAGAAGGCTGGACCAGTTCCGTGCAACAATGAAGGGCACATAGTTCCGGGAAATTCCGAGTGGCGACGCCAAACCCGCCAGCAGCACGGGCAAAGCAATCCAGTCGAGACCCAAGCTGGTAAACTGGGCCAGCCAGTAAGTTCCGGCAGGAAACGTGTCGGCCTGAAACGCTGTCTCATCGATAAGAAGTTGCCGCTCCGCAAGCGAGCTGATCACGAACATCGGCACCAAAAGCACAATGACGGCGAATGAACGCCAGAACCCGTCTATAGATAGATCGAAGGCACGCATTCCTTCCGGGCGGTTCCACAACAGCAACCAGCTACCTTGCAGGGCCCGTGCGATTTCCCCGGCGCTCAACATGCATCAAACCTTTCCCGAAGACGAAAAGTAGTCATTGAGAAATTGCCGGTAGATGGCCGTTAGTCCATCCACATCGTGGAGCTGCACGCATTCATCAACCTTGTGCATGGTCTGGCCTACAAGGCCGAATTCGACCACAGGGCAGTAGTTTTTGATGAAGCGGGCATCGGATGTTCCTCCACCGGTGCTCAGCTCCGGAACCCGCCCGGTTCTGGCTTCAACCGCATCGCTCAGCGTCCGGATCAAGGTCTCGTCACGGGTCAGAAAAGACTCGCTGGCATCGCGGCGGAACTCTATCGACCAGTCCAGGCCGTCCGGAGCCGCACCCTGCAAAGTCTCCGTGACCTTTGCCTTCAAGGTGTCCAGCGTCCACTCATCGTTGAAGCGGATATTAAAGCGCGCTTCGGCACGGGCCGGGATCACGTTGAACGCCGGATTTCCAACATCAAAAGTCACAATTTCCAGATTGCTTGGCTGGAAGCGGTCATTGCCCTGGTCAAGCTCAACGGCATCCAACGCGCTCATCAACGTCATCAGGCCTGGTATCGGATTGTTGGCATGTTCCGGGTAAGCCGCATGACCCTGAACGCCCGCAACGCCCACAATCCCCGAAAGTGAACCACGGCGACCGACCTTAATGGCATCACCGAGAGAGGACGGATTGGTCGGCTCCCCGACAATACAGGCATCGAAACGGTGACCCTGAGCTTCCGCCCACTCCAGCAGCTTAACCGTACCGTTGACGGCCGGCCCTTCCTCATCCCCGGTAATCAGGAAAGAGATGGTCCCATCGAAGACGTTTTCCCTGTCCGTTAGAAACTGCAGAGCTGCAGCAGCAAAGCAGGCAATACCGCCTTTCATATCCACGGCGCCACGGCCATAGAGTACACCGTCCGAAATATCTCCGGAAAAGGGGGGATGGCTCCAATCGGCTTCATTGCCAGGGGGCACTACATCGGTATGACCGGCAAAGACAAAATGCGGCTGACCGGTTCCGATCGTAGCGAACAAGTTCTCCACATCAGGAGTGCCCTCGTCAGAAAAGGTTACACGCTCCACCTGAAAGCCAGCCCCTGTGAGCAGCTTATCGAGATAATCGAGCGCACCGCCTTCAAAGGGCGTTACCGAAGGACACCGGATCAGATCTCGGGAAATTTGGATCGCTGCAGATTGCTGGTCAGACATGGAGCCTCTGATTATCCGGGAGACGGTTTGATGGAAAGAACAGACCGGAGACAGATCAGGTCTTGCGGCGATAGTAGCTGTTTGGAAGCGGACCGAAGCGATTGGGCCCTTGCTGGCTGGGTATGAAGCCCAGAACCAGCACGACGAGAATATTGACCCCCGGCACGAAAATCAAAAGGGCTGTAAAACCGGTAATCCCGATATCCTGGCATCGCTTGATCACCAAGGCCAATTCCACCCATTGAAAAATGAGGAAAAGGACAGGCAGCAACGGATTGGAGGAAATGAACCTCTCGAGATTCAACACGTCAACGCTCATGTCGTCTCCGATCGATCCGAGCCATATGTTCACGGCAATGCCAATCACGGTCCAGACAAGCAGCAGCACCAGCCAATAAGGCTCGCGACCGACCCGGCCTATGGGACTTGCCAGCAACCACCCAAGACCGGGCGTCAAATTGGCAGGGCTGTTAAAGGACGACATGAAAATACGCTCGCAGGCCAGAGTACAACGTCAGCATTGCAGTTAGTCGTAAGCGGCGCCCGGATCAAGCGCTGAGGACACTTACGCCTACAATCACTCCAGCCAGGCCAGTTTGCGGCATCATTTTGGATGTTTTTTTTAGAACATACCGGAAAGTACGATTGGCCGCTCTATGGAGACAGACCATTATGTCGCAGGTTCCCCGTGGGACGGGCACCATTGGGAGGAGCATCATGACAGACAATACCAATAGTGACGTGCAGGCCGAACCACAGTCTTTTCGCAAAGACCCTGTGGTTCGCAAGATCACCGTCGATGATGTGGTGGATGCTCTGGCCTCGGGGCTGAGAGATTTCAGGCGGGCTCCCATCTACGGACTCGTATTCGGAGGCACTTTTGCGATCGGCGGGATCCTGATTATTCTAACGCTTGTCGCATTCGACATGAGCTACCTCAGCTACCCGCTCGCAGCAGGTTTCGCCTTGATCGGGCCTTTCGCAGCTGTCGGTCTTTATGAAGTCAGCCGGCGTTTGAGTCTTGATGAGCCCGTCACATGGCAGGCAATCCTCTCCACAATCTGGGCACAGAAAGGGCGGGAGCTGTCCTGGATGGCCTTTGTCGTGCTCTTTGTCCAGATCATGTGGATGTATCAGGTGCGGCTGCTGCTGGCGCTTTTCCTGGGCTTCCGGTCATTCGCATCATTCAGTGAGTTCGTTTCACAAGTCATCAGCACACCCGAAGGGCTGATGTTTCTTGCCGTCGGCCATGTGGTCGGTGCGATCCTGTCGCTAATCCTCTTTTCCCTGACTGTCATTGCCTTCCCGCTGCTGCTGGAAGAGGACCGAGATTTCATCACGGCGATGATTACCAGCGTCAAAGCTGTCGCCATCTCCCCTGTACCCATGATCGGCTGGGCGATGATCGTAACAATTACGCTGGTCGCGTCACTCCTTCCGGCCTTTGTTGGCCTGGTGATCACGCTGCCGGTGCTCGGGCATACGACCTGGCATCTTTATAAGAAGTGTGTCGTTCCAGAGAGTGGCGCTTAAAAGGCTCCGGCTTTCTTCGCTTCGGCGTTGGCGATGTCTTCTTCGACGGACCGGTAGTCCACGCGTGTCAGGTAGAGACCATCCGAAGGGGCAACAGGGCCGCAAGCCTTGCGGTCCCGGGCCGCAAGTGCCTTGCGGATATCACCGGGTTCCCATTTGCCTTCACCGACCAACCGCAATGTTCCCACCATCGAACGCACCTGATTGTGCAGGAAGGAACGCGAGGAACACTCGGCAATAATCAGATCCCCTTCCCGGCGGACCGAGAAGCTTTCCAGGGTCTTTTCCGGGCTTTTGGCCTGACACTTCGTGTGCCGGAAAGTTGTAAAATCATGGTGACCGACGAACTCCTGCGCGGCCTCATGCATGGCCTCAGCATCCAGATCCGCTTTCACATGCCAGGCAAGCCCCCGCTCGAAGGTCAGCGGCGGAAAGCGATTGACGATCCTGTACCGGTAGCACCGGCGAATGGCCGAGAACCGGGAATCGAAGCCCTCATGC
>JBNKOQ010000201.1:0-6460 GCA_050294735.1 Roseibium sp.
GATCACAATGCTGCAATTCGGCCCCGGCTTTCTGAGCCAGTAGGCTCCGTCGATGGCCCCTTGCCGGAAGGCATCATCAACGCGTTTGACGGGCTGCTCCAATGGTTTCGTGGTCAGCCGCAAATAAATCGAGCCGCCGGTTTCGTCCCTCAACCATGTGCGCTCGTCCGGGTTGCCGCCGCCGTCGCGCTGCATGTAGTCGAAGGCCCACTCCATGATAACGGCAAGTTCGTCGGAGAAGGCCGGCTCGAATGATGCGAGCCCGTCTTGTGCCATTCCGGTCAAGGGCGTGTCGATGGATTGATGTGCGCCGCCCTCGGGGGCAAGCGTGACACCGGAGGGCGTTCCCACGATCATGAACCGGGCATCCTGATAGCACAGGCGTAATTCAGCGCATCGAGCCCGCGCGAGATGAAAGGATCGTAGACAGTCCCGACCGGGATCAACCTCTCGCCGAACAGTGAATGAGACAAGCCCGCGGCCGCAAGCGTCAGGAACAGGTTCATCTCGGCGATGCCGAGTTCGATATGCTGGCCGGTCGGCGAAAACTCCCATTTTGCAGTCGAGGGAATGCGGTGCTCGATGAAAGCATCGGCCAACTCGTGCCGGGAGAACAGCTTGCGTCTGTTGACCCAGGACCCGAGGCCTGTCGTGCCGGTCACGTCGGGCGAGGTGGTGACGATGCGGGCAGCCAGCTCGCTGCCGCCTTTGGCCAGATCGCCCAGGATCTTGCCGAAGGCCGTCTGCGTCGAGATTTCCCGGTTGCTGCTGAACCCGATCCGGGGCACGTCGATCCGCGCGTCCTTGAACCGCCGGGGGTGACGGGCGAAGAACGGAGCGTGTGAGAGGAAGTCCCGCAATGAGGCTTGATCCTCAACACCGGCGAAGGGATCCCATTCCTGCCCGTCCGGCACGCCCATATGCGCCTGCCATTCGGCCATCTGGTTTTTTGTCATCAGACCGCCGTGATTGTCCTTGTGGCCGGCAATGGGCGTTCCCCAGCCCTTGATGGTGTAGGCCAGAAAGCAGGTCGGACGATCATGATCGATGCGCGCGAATGCCTCGGCCATCGTCGCGACGCAATTACCGCCGAGATTCTCCATCAGATCGGCAAGTTCCTCGTCCGAGCGCCGCTCGATCAGCGCGGTCACGTTGCCCTGGTCGCCCAGATCATCCATCAGCCGCTTGCGCCAGACAGCGCCGCCCATGTAGGTCAGTGCCGAATATTCCGCATTGGGGCAGCGATTGATCCAGTCGCGCAGACTCTCTCCGCCCGGCTCTTCGAAGGCCGCCCGCTGCAGGGCGCCGTATTTAATGCGCACAACCTCCCAGCCGAAGGCGTCGAAGATCTTCTCGACCCGCTCGAAAAGCCCCTCGCGCACGATTCCGTCCAGGGATTGGCGGTTGTAGTCGATGACCCACCAGCAATTGCGAAGGTTGTTCTTCCAGCCTTCCTGCAAGGCCTCGTAGACATTGCCTTCGTCCAGTTCCGCGTCGCCCACAAGTGCCACCATTCGCCCTGCCGACGCGTCGCTGCCCCACGGTTTGGCCGTGATGTAATCCTGAATGAGCGACGCGAACGAGGTGATGGCGACGCCCAGCCCGACCGAGCCGGTCGAGAAATCCACGTCATCGGCGTCCTTGGTCCGGCTCGGATAACTTTGAACACCTCCGTATCCGCGGAAATTCTCCATCCGCTCGCGGGTCAGGTTGCCCATGAGATACTGGATCGCGTGGAAGACAGGAGAAGCATGTGGCTTGACCGCAACCCGGTCTTCGGGGCGTAGCGCGGAAAAATAGAGCGCGGTCATGATCGATACCATCGAGGCAGAAGAGGCCTGGTGTCCACCCACCTTGATCGCATCCTCTTTGGGGCGCAGGTGGTTGGCATTGTGGATCATCCAGTGGGACAGCCAAAGCAGGCGTTGTTCGAGCGTCTTGAGAAGATGTGTGCTGGTGGTCATGGCGTTCTCCTGATCGCCGTAAATTACACCAGATTGAGCGCAGGTTTTCGCCGTTTTACTTGCGGCGTCGGCGATTTTGCGCTGATATCTCGCGTGAAGACAGCTTTTATTGATGGAAATCAGCTCGAATGGATGAAAAACTGGATGAAATCGACCTCAGAATTCTTCGCGAGCTTCAGTGTGATGCCCGCCTGACCCACCAGGACCTGAGCGAACGGATCGGACTGTCTCCGTCCCCCTGCGCTCGCCGGGTCCGCAAGCTCGAGTCGAACGGCTATATCACCGGCTACAGCGCGCGGATCGACGAAGCGAAACTGGGCTTCGCCTTCAACGTCTTCATCTCGGTTCGGCTTGATCGCCAGATTGACGACTTGCTGGTCGCCTTCGAGCGGGAAGTCCGGCGATGTCCGGAGATTGTCGATTGCTGGCTTATGACCGGCAGTTCCGATTACCTCCTGCGTGTCGCAGTGCGTGATCTGGTGGAATTCGAACATTTTCTCACCGGCCGTCTGACGAAACTCCCCGGCGTGGCCTCGCTGGAATCGTCGATCCCGATCCGGCGGGTCAAATATCAGCACGCGCGGCTGGATTAACAGCCGGGAGGCTGGTTAGGCGATGCGGCCCAAATTCTCCTTCTTCCAGCCGGCGTTTCCGGTCAGATAGGCCGCGCTGATGATCCGGGGTGAGGGCCACGACCTGGCAGCTGTCGGCAAGAGCCTCAATGCCATTGGTGGCCAGAAAACGCTGTCCGTCCAGTGTCGTGACATTCATTCTGTCCGGATCGTTCTCGCAGACGAACTGGCAGCAGGCCTTGCCAGGCCATGGGAGCGGGCGTGATAACATCTGGAGGAAAGGCTTCAGCGGCAGCGTGAAGTCAGAAAATTGCACAATAAAAAACCCGCCCAATCGTTTCCGAAGGGCGGGTTTTGCTGTTTCAGGGCCGTTAGAGCCGTCTATTGACCTAAAATGGCCATCCTATGCGACTCGGGACAACGGGACCGCTGTACCCGCAAGAATAGTATGGCTCACGCGATTTATAAGTTATTGAAATTAAATAGATTTATTTTCGATTTTGGCTCAGTCCTTCCGGAATTTCGGTCAAAGCCGTAATCAAATGAATGCAAAGTCTTGCTCAATAGCGGCTGAAACGTCCGGAAACCGGGCTCCGGGCACAAAAAAGCCTCCCAAAATGGGAGGCGGAAACCGTCGCGTATTTTGAGTGGATCAGGGATCCGGAAGGAGATCAGGATCAGCAGACCTGATCTGGTCCAGAGCATAGATGGTCGCCGGGATCTGGTCCTTCGGGAACGCAGCGTCGACTCCCAAACCGTGAAGGCGTTTCATCAACGTCTGGAGATGAGTTCCGGATCGACGTGACAGGGAGCTGGCGGTCTCGAACTCGTCCATGAAGGCGTCCAGGACGTCCCGCTTGACGATGGTCTGCGGACAGCGGTTGATCGGATTGACCGCGGTTTCAGCTGCGAGATGGTGGTGGTTGATGAGTGCCTTGACCACGCGTGTCGTCGTCTTCAGTTTCTGTTCGACCTCGCGAAGGGAATATCCGCCGTGGTCTTCCCGGCGGACCTGCGGTTTGACCTCATCCGGATCAACGAGCACGGAAAGAAAGCCGGTCAGTTCAGGAACCGTCCGGACCGTGTCCAGTTGTCCATCCAGGATCAGCTGAACGATTTCCGGGGTGGAGCAGTTCGCCAGCTTTGCAGCGCGCAGGATCGGCACCAAGGTCTTCTCGTCACTCGTCGCCGGCACTGCATCGGCGGTCAAGGCCGACAGGAAATCATCCAGATCGCGTTTTGCGAAGGCATGGTCCTTGAGAATGCTGGTGCCGCCCTGGAGCCAAGGTTTCAGAATGCCCGCCTCGAAGAGCACCCGGTCGACGGGGCGAGGCGCGTTGATGTAGGCCCTGACCTGGTTGAGGGACATGCTCTCTTCGATCCGCTGAAGATAGAATTCTGCATCGTCGGCCCGGAAGAGGATGCGCTCGTCAGACTGGCGGAGCTGTGCTTCGTCGATCAGGCCGACCGTACGGAGAACCTTTCTAAGCCGCTTCGGATGGGATCCTGTTTCCAGGTGGGCGGAGTGAACGGAATGGAGGATCCGCTTCTCCGGCCGCTTGCCGAAGATCTCATCGTCCGGTCCCATGGGCAGCGTCTTGAAGGCGTGCTCAGTGATGATCTTCCGGAGCTCGTCGTAGGCGGTGTCATCAGTCTCGTGAGCGAGCCACTCATAGAGCCGCCGTAGAATTGTCTGGGTCCCCAGGCATGGCGCGTTTCCGCGAATTTCTGTTGCATGTGATCCAGGTAGCCGCGGATTCCCTCGGCGCCCCGAACGGCAATTTCAAAGCCTGCCTGACCGGCCTCGTACCATTGGTCCTCGGTCAGGCTTTCCGCCATGACATCGGCGCCATGGAACTTCGTAGCACCAATGATTTCACAGGCCCTTGCGCCGGCATATGCGGGGAGGGACGACAGCCAGATGTCAGACCGGTCGCCGTTGATCCGGTTTTCGAGATAGGTCTCGAGATCGGAAGGTTCACGGGATTGCGCAGTGTCGACGTGCCGGTCGATGTCATCCACGAACGGTCGGAGCAGCATCGAAAAGTCATGCACCATCTGGGGACTGTCGTCGGCCGCAGCCACGACCAAAGGCGTATTGTGTTTCGAACAGGTACGAATGGAGGCGATGGTCCAGAACCAGCGTCCGTAGGGCCTGGCCTTTTCATGGTCCACGTCCCGAGAGAGGTCTTCCTGAATGCAGTGAGGGCAGACCCGAACTGTCGCGCGACGTAGCGACGCCCTCGGAAGGGGTTCTCCGTTCAGTTCGAACCAGCGTTCGCCGGTGCGTTTAAAGTTTGTTCCCGGAAACCCGTCATCGAAGCCGGCAAGTTCGGAGAAGGCGTCAATCTCGTCTGCGTCCCCATCGCACAAGGCCTGGAAGTTCAGTCCCATGTCGAGGCAGAAGTCACGGGCACTACGAGACGCCATGGAGGCGACGCGCGAAACGAAACTCGTGAGGGTTTCATCCGGGTGACAGGTGGGGATGTAGAAAGGATTGAGTTTCATGCTCAAGCCCCCCGGACGACCTTGCGACGCCGCTTCTTCGGCTTCGGCTCATCCTCGATATTATTATCGGGAAAGAGGGTGTTGCGGACGTCAACGTTCTGCCACTCGACGCCGTCGGCGAAGACATTGTGCTCCGGGCGGCAACCGGTCTTGGCCTCATAGGCTCGCTCGAAATCACCCATAAGCGGGTTCTTCCGTCCCTCTTGCAGTGTCAGGGAAAGTGCTTCCTGGACGACTTCAATGAGATATCCAAGACGTCCTTCTGTGCCATGAAGCAGACGGCTGGCGAGTTCCAGAATTGGAAGGTCGTCGAGGGACAATTCCGCTTTGTGACCAAAATTGCCGAGAACGTTTCGGATTTCCTTCAGGTCTTCCTTGCAGGCGGTCAGCTGATCAAGGCGAACAAAGGAACTGCGGCGGCGCAGCTGGAAGTCACTCTCGATGATGCGCGCGAGATTGGGCATACCGGACAGGATCATCCATATCGGCCAATCCGCATTCTGCATCAGACCCTTCAGGGTATCGCAGACCTTGAAGGCTTCGGCCGGGTTGTTCAGCTGCGTCAGATGCTGCAATTCATCAATGTGCAGGAAGCGGATCTTGCGCAGGGCAAGCTGTTTCCGGACCAGGCGCCAGACGACGTTTTCCCGAAAGTCGCGTTCCACCGGATAACCAAGACCATCCAGGATCTCGATGCCAAGCTGCTTGAGGTTGCAGGGAGAGGGGGCCCGGACAGAGACGACAAAGGTCTTGTCCGATCGGTCGGTCATCCCGAGGTTGGCAAATGCGCGCTCCAGAGAGCGGGACTTGCCGGCGCCGGATTCACCAACGACGACGACGGCCCGACCTTCGTTCAACCGACCAACGCGGCCGAGACCCGCCTGGGCGGCAATTTCATCAAAATCCTCGAAATCGTCCAGCAGCTTGTTGAGTTGGTCGAGCAGCGCTTGGTCGCGGGCGTGAGGATAATAGGTGTGCTTCAGTTGGGCTTGAAGGACCGCGGCTTCCGAACTGCGCTTTCGCCGGCGGCGCGCGCCTTCCTGTTGTTCCGGAGCCTTGGCTCCTGAGTTTTCATCATGGGTGGTTTCAGTCTGCATCTCAGTCCTCCAGAATATATTCAAAGTCATCATCATCATCATCGTCGTCGTCGCTCAGGAACGGCATCGACTCCTTGACGTATGACGGGGTAGGGTCACCGGCAGCGCCCGTATCACCGGCGTCTCCGGCGTCATCGGGTTCATCGAGCCCCAGGATGTCGCCGTCGAACTCTTCATCGACACGCACACGGTCGTCAGCGAAATGGGCGTCGAGATGGGCGAGGTTGGTGGCTGTGAAGACCGGCGATGCAATGCCCCGGCGGGCACGCGATTCATCTGCAAGACGAAGAAGATCGGCGAGGGCCTTTTTGACGATCGG
>JBNKOQ010000202.1:0-6420 GCA_050294735.1 Roseibium sp.
GTCGTCGGTCGTGCGGATGCGCGGGCGGTCATCCGAGCGCAGTAGGCTGCTTTCCATGTTCCACTGGGCATTGATCCGGCAATCGTCGCACATTTCGATGAGGTTGATCTGTTCTTCGGACTGGAACATCTGATGCTGCCCGGCCAACCGGCTCTTGATCCGCTCGATGGTCGATTTGGTGCCAAAGGGTTTTCCGCAGGACAAGCAGGTCGCCGGTTCTTCCTCGTGCAGAACGATCGGTTGAAGCGCTGAGGCTTGCGTGTTGAACCTTGGTTCCAGCGTGATGACGTTTTCCGGACAGGTTGCCTTGCACAGTCCGCATTGGACACAGGCCGATTCCACAAAACTGAGTTGCGGGCGGTCCGGATTGTCGCTAAGCGCGCCGGCAGGGCAGGCGGAAACGCAGGAAAGACATAGGGTACACCCGTCCGAGGCAACTGAAATGCGTCCGTAAGGGGCCTTTTCCGGCAGAGGCAAAACCGCGGGGGCGTCAACAGTTGCGCCGTGCAGCGCGGAAATCGCAAGGCGGGCAGCATCACGTTTGCCAGCGACTGGTGAGATCCGGCGCGGCGCGCTGACCAGGGAAGGGCCGGGAGTTGCCGTCAAGCGGTCGGCCACTACATCCGGATCGCTGGTACTGACCACCTCGATACGCTGCCGGGAGGTATCGCCCATACCGGACACCAGCGCTTCGGCAAGCTCTACCTCCATTTTCAGCGGCGAAAGCTCATCGCTCTGCGCGGGATCCGAGAGAAATACGATCCGCCGCGCTCCAGAGAGGAATGCTGTGATCATCGCCTCATGCCCGAAAGATGTTATGGCATGCAGGCCGAGCGGAAGCACGTTGCCGGGTAACCCCTTGCCGAACCGCGCCAGAGCTCCGATCACATCCGAGCCATGTTCATTGCCGTGGACGAGCAATACGGGAGCGGTGCCCCCGGCGTCGTGATAGCTGCCCAGAAGGGTCTGAAGTCGGCCAAGCATGTCTGTACGGTATGGATACTGATAGCTGATGGCGCCTGTCGGGCAGGTTGCCGCGCAGCTGCCGCATCCGCCGCAAATGCCGGAGTCGATTGCGATTTTTTCTCCTGCCGACTGGATAGCGCCCGCAGGGCATGCATCCAGGCAGTTGGAACACCCGGTCTTGCCTGCATGGCCGTGGGCGCAGATGTCTTCCTGGTAGGCAACATAAACCGGCTTTTCAAACTCGCCGACCAGCTCGCTGGCCTCCTGCAGGAGCCCAGCAATGGCAACTCCGTCTGCCGGGTCGGCGCGCAGGTAGCCATCCCGCTTGCGGGGCGCCGTAATCGGAGCGGTCTCGCCGCTCAGGTCGACGACGATGGAGCAACTGGATTTGGCCCCGTCGCGCGGCATCAGGAACTCGGGCTTTTGCCGGGATGAGGGCAGCATCGGAGCATAACCGTTGAGGACGACCTGAAAACTGCCAAGGGCACCCGCCAAACTCCGGATCCGGCCACTGAAGATCGGGAACGGCAAGACGGAAGGCAGAATGACATCGTCCGCGGCGGTCAGAACAAGAGTGACTGACAGGCTCTCTTCCAGCTTCATTGCCGCATCCAGCGCCACTTGGCCGGCTCCGTAGACGAGACACATGCCATCGGAGGTCATGGTCTTTGCAGGGGCTGGGTCCGCCAAAGCGCTGAAGTCGGTTTCAGCAATCAGGGCGAGGATCTTGGGAGTTGGGTCGGCCGAGTTCTCAGCCCAGCCGGCGGTCTCGCGAATATTGACGAAACGGACGCGATCCGATGCATCGAGTTCCTCCGCGATCTCGCTGAACAGCGGTGCCTCCTGGGTACAGGCAACCGTCAGCTCCGTGCCTTCTTCCAAAGCCGTTTGATAGGTGCTGATTTCGTCGCGGCAGAGCTGGCTGCACAACGGCGCGGCAAGGCGCTCGCCAAGCGCTTCGGCTGTGCCATCGAGCGCCATGGTCTTAAAACAGTTGCAAACTAGAATGCGGCCTTCGCCGGCTGGCATCTGCGGTGCTGGCATGGTCATCTCCGGCGGGGCGTTCCCATTTTTATAATTATTCCAAGTTTATAGCGGATGGTGTTGTTTGCAAAGAAGAACTGGCTGGGAAACCGGCCTTTCCAGAAAATAACCCTAGAATTTCGGCTATTTGCGCGCACCGATGGATGGCGTAGAATGACCTCGACCAACTGGGATGCACCCAGGATAGCGGGAGAGAACAGCTTGGAAGTCGAGATTACGCGTCACGTTGGTATCCTGTTGGAACGCCGCAAGAGCACGCATCCATGGGGCGATTATATCTGGATGCCTGTTGCTGTCTTGGACGAGGCGCCGGAAACCGGCGGCTGGGAGGAACTCGAGCCGCTTGGCGAGACCCGTGTCTTCCGGTATGGCCAGGTGCCGCTGACATTGCACCGCCGGATGGGCGAAGCCTATGACGCTAACATCGAGACCGAGGCGCCTGCTTTGTGGGTTATGCTGGACGACGCCGACAGCGACCCCGTTCCCTATAAGGTGCGCGGAGTGACTGCGGACCCTTATGAGGCAATGGGTGTTCTGGATTCAGGGGAGGGGCTGGTGGAGCGCCTGCCGATTCCTGCCGATATTTTGCATTGGATGGTCGCCTATCTGAAGCAGATGCCGGACCCGGAGAAATTCAAGAAGCGCAAGCGGCAGCCTCATACCACCGAAGAGCAGAAGTTCGGCAAGGAACCGATTTTTGCGCCCGGAGGACGGAGAGGGGCCGCGCAATGACGGATGACAGCGCCGGCGAAGGCTTTCTCCAGCGTTGGTCAAGGCGTAAGCGAGGCGAGCCTGGCGAGGCTGATGGGCAGGAAGAGCTGCAGCCTGAGGCCGTTGAAGCGGCCATGGTTGCGGATGCTCCGGAAGCTGAAGAAGACCCGGACCTGGTCGCCAACAGGGAAGCAGCGGAAGCTGTCGACCTGGAAAGCCTGACATATGAGTCCGATTTCACGATTTTCATGAAAAAGGGTGTGCCATCGGCTCTGAAGAATGCGGCTTTGCGCAAACTCTGGCGCAGCAACCCGGTTCTGGCGGTTGTCGATGGGCTGAATGACTATGACGAGGACTTCCGAGTCGCGGAAGGTGTGGCTGGTCAGTTTGCGTCTGCCTGGAAAGTTGGCAAGGGCTATGCCGACAAGGGGGAGGAGGTCGCAGCCGAAATGCGCGAGAAGTCGGCGAAGCTGGCTGAACTGCGCGAAAATAGCCTAAAGAACCCTGACGTTCTTTCAGGTGGTCAGGATACGGCCCCCGGCCTGGCGGCTGGCGAGCACTCGCCGCAGCTTGAAGAGGGGCAACCTGACCCGGTTGATGAAGTGGCTTCCGCGTCGCTTGAAAAGCCAGGGGGTGAGGTTCGTTTTGACGCCCCTAAAGCCCCCGCCCGCCGTCGCATGCAATTCGACATGGACGAGTAGAGCAGCGGATTCCGCTGCAAATACCTTCAAAGACGGGGCATCAATTGCGGGCGATTGCCAACCCGAAGCCGCTTGCGATGAACAATCCGCCAATTGATTTGTACACGCGTCCCATCACGCGTTTTGAAAATTGCAGGTTTTTGATCCAGGCCCCCAGGCATCCGTAGGCTGCTGCGACTGAAAAGGCTGCAAGGCCGACAATGCAAACCATGCCGGAAAGCTGCACAAGGCCATTGTCCGTGTGAGACAAAAACTGGGGGAACAGGGCGGTAAAGAAAGCGATGGCCTTCGGGTTGCCCGCGGCAACCAGGAAACCGCTTCGAAACAGTTTTGACCGGCTCTGGCCGTCTACCGAATCCGTTTGCCCTAACGCGACGCGCGATGCTGAAGAGCGCCACATCAAAAGGCCCAAATAAATAAGATAGGCGGCACCAGCGTATTTAATGGCGAGAAACAAAATAGCGGAACTTGCGATGACAATGCCCAAGCCTGCCGAGGCGATGATGGCCTGCAGCACGGACGCCGTGCAGTTTCCGGCAGAGGTATAAAGGGACATGCCCCAACCGAACCGGGCGCCGTGGGCGAAGGTCAAAAGAGTGCTCGGTCCGGGAATCAGGGACACCGCGAAGACCGTTCCAGCGAAAGCCAGCCAGTAATAAAAGTCCATGAAAAGCTCGCATAGTTGAAGAGCAGACGCTCAAATCCGGTCTCTTGGTCCTGAACAGCCAGTGGCTTTATCAATTCGCGGCGGGAAACTGAGTTTCGCAATAAGAGGTCGCCCGCCTGCGGAAAGAAGGATACTGGCTGTCCTTGATCATGCCTTCCGCCAGCAGCTTGTCAATATCCCCAACCCGCTTTGCCAGGCAGGCGTCCAGCTCCGGGTTGCCACTCGAAGTGGCAGGCGTCTCGCCTGTGAGACCGGCTATGGTTGTACGCAGGAAGGGAACGTCGTTACGCCCGAGCCAGATCATCAAGCCAAGCGACAGCATTGCAATCGCAAGCGCCGTCAATCGCGCGCCAGCCCCATCAAGGCGGGAAGCACCGGGCGTCGCCATGGGATCGGCTAACCGCCAGTCACGCTCATGTGGCGGGATACAGCGGGTTGCTTGGTTCGCCGGTCAATCACGAAGTCATGCCCCTTGGGCTTGCGGCCGATTGCCTCGTCGATGGCAGCGCTGAGAAGGTCATTGCCTTCAGACGCTCTGAGTGGTTCGCGCAGGTCGGCCATGTCGTCCTGACCGAGGCACATGTAAAGCTGGCCGGTACAAGTCACCCGGACCCGGTTGCAGCTTTCGCAGAAATTATGGGTCATCGGCGTGATGAAGCCCATCCGTCCGCCGGTTTCCTTGACCTCGACATAACGGGCAGGGCCGCCTGTCTTGTAAGGGATCTCTTCCAGTGTAAACCGTTCCGCAAGACGGCCGCGCACCAGAGACAGCGGCAAATACTGGTCGGTGCGGTCGCCATCGATCTCGCCGAGCGGCATCGTCTCGATCAGGGTCAGATCATGACCGTTCGCATGACACCATTCCATCATCGGAATGATTTCATGCTCGTTGACGCCTTTCAGCGCCACCATGTTGATCTTGATCTGCAGGCCGGCGTCTTTTGCCTTCTGGATGCCTTCCATGACCTTGCCAAGGTCGCCCCAACGGGTGATTGCCTTGAAGCGCTGGTCGTCGAGCGTATCGAGTGACACGTTGATTCGCCTGACACCGCAGTCGAAAAGCTCCGAGGAAAGCTTGCCGAGCTGAGAGCCGTTGGTGGTAACGGTCAGCTCATCCAGAGTACCGGCATCGATGTGCCGGGACAGCGAGCGAATGAGCGACATGATGTTCTTGCGGACAAGGGGCTCACCGCCGGTCAGGCGTAACTTCCGGACACCCTTGTCGATGAAGGCGGTGCAAAGGCGGTCGAGTTCTTCGAGAGACAGAACTTCGCGCTTTGGCAGAAATGTCATGTCCTCCGCCATGCAGTAGACACAGCGGAAATCGCAGCGGTCCGTCACGGAAACACGCAGATAGGAAACCGCACGCCCAAATGGATCGATCATTTCCGGGCGATCCGCAGAAGCGGTTTTTCCCAGACTAATCGGGGCTGTTGTGGACAGCGGTCGATCCGTCTTTCCACCCGTCATGCGTTTCTCCCTCGTTTCATCGGCCGCCGCCGGTGTGTCGATATAAACTAGTGCAATTTGAGGCGAGCGCAATACAGGCAATGGTCAAAGAATGTTGACCTGAAAAAGGTCAGGCGCCAAGTGTGATCTTTTTGCGTCCGGCTTACGTAAGTCTATAAAATCGTAACCGTTCCCGGCTGAAGAGTAGATCACGCAATGACCACCATAGTCTGGTTCCGTCAGGACTTGCGCCTTGCCGATAATCCGGCACTCTATCATGCTGCGAAAAAGGGCAAGGTCCTGCCGGTTTTTATTCTCGAGGATGCTGCTGTGACCGGCGAGAGCCATCCGCTGGGAGGGGCGAGCCGATGGTGGCTTCATCACTCGCTCGCCCGCCTCGAAAAGGCGCTCGGCGGCCTGCTCCTGCTTCGCGGGGATGCGCGTGCCGCAATTCCGAGACTTGCTGGCGATTACAAGGCACAAGCGGTTTACTGGAACCGCTGCTATGAGCCTTACGCGGTTGAGCGGGACACCGAAATCAAGGCCGAGCTGAAACAATCGGACATCGACGTTCAAAGCTTCAATGGGTCTCTCCTGGTGGAGCCATGGGAGGTCGAGACGAAAACGGGCGGTCCCTACAAGGTCTACACACCGTTTTGGCGTGCCGCTCAGCAGGTCCCGGCGGTAAACCCGCTTCCTGTTCCGGAGAGGCTCGCGTTGGCAGAGATATCGGGCGGGGACCGGCTGGAAGCGTGGGGTCTTTTGCCTGACAAGCCCAATTGGGCGGAAGGCTGGGAGACCGTCTGGACGCCGGGCGAAGCAGGTGCTCAGGACCGGTTGAAATCTTTCCTCCATGAGGGGCTCAAAGGATACGGCAATCTT
>JBNKOQ010000203.1:0-6415 GCA_050294735.1 Roseibium sp.
AAGCTGTGTCAGATCACCGAGCAGGCAGCCGTCTCGACAGCCGTGGTCTTCATTCTTCTCGCGTTTGGCGGGCTGTTATCTTTCTTTGTCACCCTTGCACAGGTGCCAACAGCGATCAGCCATTTCCTTGAGGTCATCCACGCCGGTCCGGTCGTGTTCCTGCTGGTGGTCAATGTCTGCTTTCTGATCGCAGGCATGTTCATCGATCCGAATTCGGCCTTGTTGATCCTGGTACCGCCGCTGTTCCCGGTCGCCACGGCACTGGGCATCGACCCGATCCATTTCGGCATGATCGTCACGCTTAACATCAGCCTCGGCATGATTACACCACCGTTCGGGCTGGATATTTTCGTCGCATCCTCGACCCTCGACAAACCGGTTCTCTCAATTATCCAGGGCGTTTGGCCGTTCATCATCACCAATGTCGCTGTGTTGTTAATCGTGACCTATGTGCCGCAAATATCCCTGTTCATCCCAAATCTAATCTTCGGCTAGGGAGATCATCATGACGCTTGACGTCCTCGACCGCGCCCGTCCCACGGGCGCGGAACACACGGCTATTTTCCAGAGGAACTGCCGGATCAAGAGCAACACGCCGGTCAATGGCGAATACCGGCTGATGGTTCTCGACGCACCTGAAGAGATACTAGACTGCAGACCCGGCCAGTTTTTCCATCTGCAGTGCCCGACAGGCGAAGGACTGCAGCCCTTCCTGAGACGGCCAATGAGCATCTATGGCTATGATCGGCAGGCAGGCGAACTGCAATTCCTTTACAAAGTGGCAGGTGTCGGCACCGCAGCCCTGGCCCGGCTCGGTTCCGGCGGCACCCTCAATGTCGTGGGACCTCTTGGAAACGGGTTCGAGATCCAGGACACGTGGGCCAATCTCATGCTGGTTGCCCGCGGGGTTGGCCTTGCAACCCTTGCTCCGCTTGCGCTTGAAGCCAATCGTCTCGGGCGCAATCTGACCGCCATCTGCAGCGCAAGAACACCCGATGTCCTGATGTCCATCGATTATTTCCGACAGCTCGGGGCGCGGATCATCACTGTGACAGACAGCGAGGGCACATCCGGAGTCGATCACCTGCGGACCGTTATCGAAAGAGAAATTGCAACGACTGGTGTCGATGCCTTCTACACCTGCGGTTCAGGCCGGTTGCTCAGATTGCTGCAAGAACTGGGCACACGTCACAACATTCCCGGCCAGATCGCCCTGGAGCAGCAAATGGCCTGCGGCATCGGCATGTGCCAGTGCTGCGTGCGCCCATTCCGCCGTGCTGGCGAAATCGTACAGGAGCGGGTCTGCAAGGAAGGCCCGGTGTTCGACTTGCAGGAGGCAATTGAATGCTAGACATGTCTGTAAAGCTGGGATCGCTTGCACTGAAGAATCCGATCATGCCGGCGTCGGGAACCTTTTCCGAAGACCTTGCCCGCGTGTTCGATCTCGATTTGATCGGCGCTCATGTCACAAAGACCATCACCCGAGACAAGCGGGGCGGCAACGCCACGCCCAGGGTCTGCGAGGTTCGCGGATCGATGCTGAATTCCATTGGCATCCCCAGCAAGGGTATCGACGCCTTCAAGACTGACATCCTGCCGTTCTACGACGCATATGACGCCCCGCTTGTCGTTAGCATCTCGGCCGGAACCGCAGACGAATTCGCCCTCATTTGCGAGGAAATCACCGTGCCCGGCGTTGCCGCCATCGAAGTCAACATCTCCTGCCCGAACATTGAGGAAGACGGCAAGGCTTTCTCCATGCGTCCTGAAAGCACACATGCCATCATGACCCGGCTGCGCGCAGCAACGGATCTGCCGCTCTGGGCAAAACTCTCCCCCAACACCGGAGAGACTGGTGAAGTCGCCAGAGCAGCTGAAGAAGCTGGAGCCGATGCCCTTGTCGTTGCGAACACTCTGCTTGCGATGGCCATCGACATAAAAACGCGCAAACCCAAACTTGGCAACGTTATGGGCGGCTTGTCCGGCCCGGCTCTGAAACCCATTGCCTTGCGCATGGTTTATCAATGCGCAAGGGCGGTAACCATTCCGATCATCGGCTGCGGCGGCATTGAAACCGTCGAGGATGTCGCCGAATTCCTGATCGCCGGCGCATCTGCCGTTCAGATCGGAACAGCCACCTTTACGGACCCTCTCGCCATGGTTCGCCTCGTTGAGGAGCTTGAGGCTTGGCTCTCCACTGAAGGGCTGACGTCAGTGAGCGATCTCATTGGGTCGGTTGAAGACGGAAATCCGAAAAAAAGCGTTGTGTTCATGGAGGCAGCGCCATGAGCCAGGCTCAGGCAAAAACAACTCTGCCCAGCGGCATGCACTCATACGAGGCGATGGCGGGCACGCTCTTTTCTGACATTGCCGACCGCACCCGGGATGTTGCAGGGGTCAGCCGTCCGGCTTATTCGGCGATTGAAACGGAAACTCTGCAATACCTCATAGATTTTGCCCACTCTCAAGGCCTCGACACCCGGTGGGATGCTGGCCGGAATGTGGTGTTTTCCCTGCCGCAGGACACAGCTGCCAAGGCAGCTGTTCTGGTGGGGTCCCATGTTGATAGCGTTCCGCAGGGCGGGAATTTTGACGGTCTGGCAGGCGTTGTTTCTGGTCTGCTATGCCTGGTGCGGGCACGGCAGGAGGGCAAGCAGTTTGCCCGCCCGGTTCGCGCTTTGGCCATGAGGGGAGAGGAAAGCGCCTGGTTCGGTCCCTGTTACATTGCTTCCAAGGCATTGCTTGGCCGCCTTGGCGAAGCGGAACGGCATGCCCTGCACAAAGGGGATGGCGCCACGCTGGACACCCATATGGAGCGCATCGGCATAGATATGGAGCCGGTGCGGGAAGGAAAGACGCTGATCGACCCTGCATCCGTGCTCGCTTATGTGGAACTTCACATCGAGCAAGGGCCTTTGCTGGTCGAAAAGAACCTTCCCGCTGCCATCGTCTCCGGCATCAGAGGGAATTTCCGGCACAAGCGCGTACGCTGTATCGGGGAAGCAGGGCACTCAGGCGCTGTACCCAGAGCCTATCGCCGCGACCCGGTTCTTGCCATGGCCGATCTTATGACCCGGCTGGACGAAAGCTGGCTGACGATCGTTCAAAAAGGCGATGACCTGGTACTTACCGCCGGAATGGTCGGCACGGATCCCGCCAGTCACGCCCTGTCCCGAATTCCGGACAAGGTGGATTTCAGCCTGGATATCCGCAGTCAGAGCGCCAAGGTGCTCAATGATATGCATGATCTTTTGCGGCATGAAATGCGAACAATCGAGCGTGAACGTAAAGTCCGGTTCGAACTGGATGCCGAGTTGCGGACGGAGCCGGCACTTTGCGCGCCGGAAGTCGTTACCGGCCTGACAAAAGCGGCAAGCCGCCTGAAACAGGAGCCATTTGTCATGCCCTCAGGCGGCGGACACGATGCAGCTGTTTTTGCGAATGCAGGAATACCGACAGGTATGGTATTCGTGCGCAACCGCAACGGTTCGCATAATCCCGATGAGGCAATGGAGCTCTCCGACTTCATCATCGCGACCGATATTATTTATGGCTATCTGATGGATCAAAACTCATGACCGCTGTGCGCGAACTGGAACTCCGCCGCCCCGACGACTGGCATCTTCACCTGCGCGACGGGGCCATGATGCGGGGAATAACACCGGCAAGCAGTGCCAATTTCGCGCGCGCCATCATCATGCCGAACCTGGTTCCCCCGGTGGTGACCACTGCGGACGCACAGGCTTACCGCGAAAGGATCATGGCGGCAGTTCCGCAAGGCCATGTCTTCGAGCCGCTCATGACGCTTTATCTGACAGGGGTCACCGATCCGGATGATGTTGAAGCAGGTGCGGCAAGCGGTCTGATCAAAGCCTTAAAGCTCTACCCGGCGGGTGCAACAACCAATTCCGACAGCGGTATCAAGAACATCGAGACCGCCTATCCCGTGCTGGAACGCATGAGCGACATTGGTTTGCCTCTGCTCATGCATGGTGAAGTAACCGATCCCGAAGTGGATATCTTTGATCGGGAAGCTGTCTTTATCGACCGTGTCCTGGAACCGCTGCGCAAACGTTTTCCCGAACTTCGCATGGTGATGGAACATGTCACCAGCGCTGAAGGGGTGGCCTATGTTCGATCGCAGGAGAAAAATCTTGCGGCGACGCTGACCGTGCATCATCTGATCATCAACCGGAACGCCTATCTGGCCGGCGGCATCAAGCCACATTTCTACTGCCTGCCCGTTGCCAAGCGCGAAAACCACCGCCTTGCTCTTAGGGCAGCTGCAACATCGGGGGATTCCCGCTTCTTCCTCGGAACGGACTCAGCCCCTCACGCGGATGCGGCCAAGGAATGCGCTTGCGGATGCGCCGGTATCTTCACAGCGAACGTAACCCTTTCCTGCCTGGCTCATGTCTTTGAGGAAGAGGACGCTCTCGACAAGCTCGAAGCTTTCACTTCGCTAAATGGTCCCGCCTATTACCGTTTGCCGGCGAATGAAGAGCGGATCAAGCTGATACGTTCGGAGACGCCAATCGAGGTCCCCGGGAACATATTGACCGAAGCCGGACCCGTGACGGTGTTTAATCCGGGATTTCCGCTCTTTTGGCGATGAGAGAAAGGTGCTAGAGCAGACCCCGCCTGCGGCTGAATCGGCCCATTTCAGCACAGGCGGCCAAATTTGCCTGCGCTTCTGTATGACCCTGCCGAAAGGACCGCCACATGATTTCGAATTCCTTCCCCGACAAGTCGCTGATTGCCGAAATGACGGCAAAGATGCTGCTCGAGATCAAGGCCGTCCATTTCAGGGCAGACCAGCCCTATATGTTCACATCCGGACTCGCCAGCCCGGTCTACATCGACTGCCGGAAGCTGATTTCCTATCCGCGGATCCGCAATACCTTGATGGATTTCGCTGCATCAATCATCTTGCGCGACATCGGTTTCGAACAGATCGACGCTGTCGCTGGCGGTGAAACTGCCGGTATCCCGTTTGCAGCCTGGATCGCGGACCGCCTCGATCTGCCGATGCAATATGTGCGCAAAAAACCAAAAGGGTTCGGCCGCGACGCTCAGATCGAAGGTGACATTTCTGAAGGCCAGCGCGTTCTTCTCGTTGAGGATCTGACCACCGACGGCGGCAGCAAGATCAAGTTCTGCGAAGCGCTTCGCCGCGCTGGCGCGGAAGTCTCGGAAACGGTCGTCGTCTTCTACTACGACATTTTCCCCGAAACGCGCCAGAACTTGCAAAACCACGGCCTCCGGCTGCATTCCCTTGCGACCTGGTGGGACGTCCTCGATGTCTGCAAGAACAATGGCTACTTCGACCCGAATACATTGCAAGAAGTCGAAAACTTCCTCCACAATCCGCTCAAGTGGTCGAGCGAAAACGGCGGTGTTTCGGAAATTTCCGAATAAGATTCTTGATCCCAAAAGGCATGAACTGCAGATGAAGTGACGGCGCGGCTCCGCGCTGTCACCGACATTCCAGCCAGCGGCTAGGCATTTGCCCGTCACCGAAGTATTTGGGACTGATCGCCGGGCGCTTGGCTTGGGAGAAAAGTTCCAGGAAGTCATCGCCCGTGGCCGCCGAAAATCTTTGCGGCAAGTCCAATGGGCTTCAGGGTTCAGCCGAGGGGTTTGCGCATCGTACCACTGAGTACCCCGGCTATCACAGCCTGCCCGAGAGCCAATCCGCCGTCATTCGCGGGAACCATGCTGTGGGACAACACTTCCAGACCCGCCTTCTCAAGCTCCCGAGTTAAGCCCTCGTGCAAGATCTGGTTCTGCATAACACCGCCAGACAGAGCCACTCGGCCGACACCGCAGGAGGCGCTGACTTCCGCCACCATTCCGGCTAGCCCCCGGATCAATCCCAGATGAAAGCGGGCTGCGATGTGTCCGGTTTCGGCTCCCGCGGCAACATCGCTCAAAAGGCTTCGCCACAACGGTTCCCAGGACATCACGGCGCTCTCGCCGTAGCTGACGGCAACCGGATATCCCGTTTCGCTCGCAATGAAGGGCCGCGCGAGACATTCCAGCGCCATGCCGGCATGCCCCTCGTGATCCTGGATTTCAAAACACACACTGAGAGCGGCGGCAACCGCATCGAACAAGCGCCCGGCGGAGGACGCCAGCGGCGCATTGAGGCCGGACGAAATCATCTTGCCGAGCACCGCCAGAGGTTTCGCGCCAAGCGCCACCGCCAGCGGCCCGTCTGGCACCTGTTCCAGATAGGTCGGCCCGAAGGCCGCCATCAGATGGGCCACAAAGTTCCGCCAGGGCTCGCGGATTGCCTTGCTCCCGCCGGGCAGCGCGACGGGCAGGAAATGGCCCTTGCGTTCAAAACCCTGGTAGCCGCCCAGCAAGATCTCCCCACCCCAGATCGTTCCATCCGGGCCGAGTCCCAACCCGT
>JBNKOQ010000204.1:0-6388 GCA_050294735.1 Roseibium sp.
GACTTCGAGACGTTCGAAGTCATGTGAACGGTAGTCCCCGTACCAGCCTAGAAACTTCTCGCGGCTGCACAATTCTCGCGGCAGTGCAATGAGGGCGCCTGAGAGGATCTCGATCTGCAAGCGGCTGATGTGAGGAAGGTAGAGGAACGCATCCACCGGGATATAGAGGTTAATCAGCTGTGCCTTGGCCGGCCCTGCTGGATGAATTTTCGTTAGCTGGTGCGGCACGCTGGCCCAGAAGATGACGAACTGGTCTTCCGGAATCTCCACCGTCCTGTTGTCGATTTCATAGGTCATGCTGGCACCGGAAATCATGTTCGCTTCCACATGACCGTGCCAGTGGGCCTGGTTCATCACAATCGGCTCGAAGGTCCTCATGCCAAAGCGGCCGAAGGCGTTTGTCGTTCCGTAAAAATGCCTCTCATGAGGCGGAACCGCGGTGCCGGTTGCTTTTTTCTGACGTTCCATCCAGCTCCACCAGCTCGCGCAATCTTAAAAACCCGGAAAAGATTATGCGGATTCAAGATTGCCGTCAAAAGGCAAAGCCCTAACACTTGCCGTTGTGTTCCTGCGGGTTTGAGGAGGCTTGCGGGGTCATATCCAAGAAGAAGCTTTTCGCCACGGCGAAAGGCCATGGGAGGGAACGATGAAACTACGAGGTTGTGCGGCGTCGGCCGCTCTTCTGCTTGGTGTGTCCTCCGCGGCTCTTGCCGCAGAGATGGTCCCGCCAACGACCCCACCTGATCCGCCAAGGTTTGATGCCCAGGGCGAACCGGTTTTTGTCAACCAGTCGGATATTCTCGAATACAAGGCCCTGGATCACTACAGCGAACCGGCTTACGTCACCGAATTCGTCAAGGCAGGCAAGTTGCCGCCCGTGGTCGAGCGCTTGCCGAAGGAACCCCTCGTCTACAAGACCGCCAACATGCCGGACGGAAACGGCGTATATGGGGATGTGATGCGCCACGTGATCGGCGGCCGTCCCGAGGGCTGGAACTTCTGGGGCGGTCAATCACAAGGGTGGGGCGGTATCGACATTGCCATGACCGAGTGCCTGACCCGAACCGGGCCGCTCTTCATGGTCAATCCTGAAGATCTGCAGCCGCTTCCGAACCTCGCTAAGTCCTGGGAATGGTCCGAGGACGGCAAGACCCTGACCGTGCATCTCATCGAGGGCGCGAAGTGGTCCGATGGCGATCCCTTCGATACCGAGGATATCGCCTTCTACTGGAACGACGTCATCCTGGATCCGGAAGTCACGCCGCTTATGGGCGCCAGTCAGGACACCTATGCGGGCGCCGAGCTCAAGGTAACCGGCGACTACACGTTCACGATGACTTTCGACACGGCGTTTCCCGAAACCGTGCTCTACGCCATGGCCTACGGTAATTTCTGTCCCGGACCGAGCCATGTGCTGAAGCCGCAGCATCCGAAATATGGCGGGGCAAGCTATGAAGCGTTCCGCAACGCCTTTCCGCCGGAGAAACTCGGTTTCCCGGTGATGGGTGCCTGGGTGCCGGTGGAATACCGCTCGGACGACATCGTCGTCCTACGTCGGAATCCTTACTACTGGAAGGTCGATGAGGCCGGCCAGCAGCTGCCTTATCTCGATGAGATGCATTACCGGCTTTCTACTTGGGCCGACCGGGACGTGCAGGCCGTGGCCGGCACGGGCGATTTCTCCAATCTGGAACAGGCCGAGAACTACGTCGAAGCACTGCGCAAGTCGGCAGACCCTGACGCGCCCGCGCGCCTGGCCTTTGGTCCGCGCACGATCAGCTATTCCTTCTATCCGAACCTGTCCGGCAATGGATGGGGCGAACCGGATGCCCGGGCGCAGGCCGTGCGGGAGCTCAACAGGATCTTCGATTTCCGCGCCGGCATCAGCCAGGCTCTCGACCGTCAGCGCCTTGGTGAGAGCTTGGTCAAGGGGCCGTTCACTGTGCCCTATCCTGGTGGCCTGGTGCCGGGGACATCCTTCTACGACAAGGCGTCCACGGTCTTCTATCCGTTCAGCGCGGACAGCGCGAAAGCGCATCTAGTGAAGGCCGGATTGAAGGACACCGACGGCAACGGCTTCTACAACTGGCCCGAAGGCTCGCCAGCGGGAACCGGTGACATTCAGCTGAGCATTCTGCATTCGGCCGATTACCAGACCGACAAGAACCTCTCCGAAGGTGTCATCGCGATGCTCGAGGATGCAGGCATCAAGGCGTCGCTCAACTCCTTGAGCACAAATGACCGGAACGCTGCACGCGACGCCGGCAACTATGACTGGATCGTCTACAGGAACGACAAGGAGCTGATTACAGTCGTTCAGCAAACCGACGAGCTCGCTCCGGTCGGCAAGACCACGGCCATGAACCACAAGGCCAACGGCAGTGGTCAGCTCGATCTCCTGCCGTTCGAGCAGGAGATGGTCGACACCGTCAAGGATTTCATGAGCAGTCGGGATGCCGAAAAGCGTGTCGACCTGATGAAACATTATCAGGAGCTCTACACGAAGAACCTCTACAGCGTCGGCCTGACCGCCTATCCGGGAGCGCTCATCGTCAACAAGCGCTTCGCCAACATCCCGTCCGGGGCCCCGATCTTCATGTACAACTGGGCTGAGGACAACATCATTCGCGAAAGGGTGTTCGTACCTGAGGACAAGCAGCGGGACTACGAGCTTTTCCCGGCAACTCTCCCGTCGCCGACGGGACCGGTAAAGGCCGAGTGATTCTGTGACAGAGCGGAGCTGGCGTGTCTTCCCGCCAGCTCTGCGCCCTTCCGATGCCAGAAGGATCTCTTAAAGGCCTGACGGCAGACGCATTCCCGCACGATTAGAGATTGGCCGGGGATGAGACCGAACACTCAGAAGGATGGGAAACCCTTATGCTGCGGTTCTTGTCGACACGCATCCTCCAGGCCGTGCCCGTGCTGTTCATCATGAGCGTGATCACCTTCACGATCATCAATGCTCCGCCAGGCGATTACGCCGACTACATCCGTGGAAATATGATCGCGCAGGGTGGCGCGTCCATCGAAGCGGCGGACCGTGCGGCCGAAGCCTACCGGGCGCAGCACGGCCTGAACGATCCGCTGCCGGTTCAGTACCTGCGCTGGATCGGGGGTATCGTCAGACGAGGTGATTTCGGGCATTCCTATTTCTACAACAAGCCGGTCGCGGATGTGGTCGCTGAGCGGCTTCCCGCCACGATCATGCTGGCGTTGACCTGCCATCTCTTCGCCTCGCTGTTTGGCATCACCTTCGGCGTGCTCGCAGCGACAAAACAGTACAGCTGGGTCGACACGGTTCTGTCCTCCGTGGCCTTTCTCGGCATGACTATCCCCCGCTTCCTGGCGGCCCTGATCGTTCTCTACATTCTGGCGTTCCATCTCGATGTTCAGGAACTCGGGAGCTTTTATTCCTCCCGCTACGGCGGGCAGCCTTATTGGTTGGACGGTTACGTGTTCAACTGGGGCAAGCTCGTGAACCTCATCCAGCATATCTGGCCGGTCGTCGTCATCGCGACCCTGGGCGGCCTTGCCTACAATATGCGGGTGATGCGGGGGAACCTGCTCGATACATTGAATGCGCAATATGTCGAGGCCGCCCGTGCCAAGGGACTGAGCGAAGGTGCAGTCATCCTGAAGCATGCCGTTCCCAACGCCTTGCACCCCCTGGTGGCCTATCAGGGTGTCATTCTCCCCTACATGCTGACCGGAGAAATCGAGGTCGCCATCGTCTTTTCCCTGGCAACCGTTGGCCCGGCAATCGTCGGTTCTATGGGGATCGGGGATGTCTATGTCACGGCAACTCTGCTGCTGGTTCTGGGTGCGACACTCATCATCGGAAACATTATTGCCGATATGCTGCTGGCACTGCTCGATCCGCGGATTCGCGTGGGGAATGAAGCATGAACAAGACCTCGTACCCCTTGACGCAAGAGATTGCCCTTGCCGCGCAAGACGGTCAGGAGCCGGACCATATGAAGACAGCTGCGGTCGTGGAGCCCGGGATGTTCGAAGGAGAGGATCTCAGGGTTTCGATAGTCACCACGGAGGGGCAAAGCTACCCCCGCCTGGTCTGGCGCAGATTCAGACATTCCTTCTCCGGCATGCTCGGGCTGGTTCTTGTGGCCGCGCTGCTTGTGATCGCAATTTTTGCGCCGTTCTTCGCCCCCATGGATCCAAAGGCGCCGAGCTCCTCGTTCATGCCGCCGGCGAAGATCAGCTGGCATGTGCCTGGGGATGGTGAGGCTGCCGGCTGGCACCTGCTCCCAGTCGCCTTTCCCATCGCGGAAACCGGCGGTCTCGACCCGATCACCTTTCAGCCGGTCGTCGGGCCGGACTATGACAATCCGCTTCCTCTCGGCTTTTTCGTGAAGGGCGCCGAGTACAAGCTCTTCGGCCTGTCCCTGACACGCCACTTCTTTGGCGCGACCGACGGAACACCAGTACACTTCCTCGGAACGGATAAGCTTGGCCGCGACATTCTCTCCCGAGGCATCATCGGCAGCCGGATTTCCCTGGCGATCGCCCTGACGTCGATTACGCTGATTACAATTATCGGCACGATGGTCGGCATGATCAGCGGCTATATCGGCGGGTTGCTTGATCTTTGGCTTCAGCGCTTCGTCGAGATCATTCTCTCTTTCCCGCAGTTGCCCCTCTATCTGGCTCTCGCATCGCTGATTCCGGCAACCGCACCCTCCAGCCTGTTTCTGACCTGTGTGGTCGCCGTCATCGTCGGTCTCGGCTGGGCCCAGCTTTCCCGGGAGGTCCGCTCGAAGACGATGGCCCTGCGCGGCGTTGATTATGTCCGGGCCGCCCAAGCCGTCGGGGCAGGGGACATGCGTATCATCACCCGTCACATCCTGCCGAATGTGACCTCTCACGTCATCGTCGCGGTTACCCTCGGCATACCGACCATCGTGCTGCTGGAGTCCTTTCTCGGCTTCCTCGGCTTCGCGGTAAAGCCGCCGCTGATCTCCTGGGGCCTAATGCTGCAGGATGCGGGGACCTTCTCCGTCATCGGCTCCTTCCCCTGGATTCTGAGCCCGGTCGTCTTCGTCCTCATCACCGTTTTCGCGTTCAATGCTCTGGGCGATGGGCTGCGCGATGCGATCGATCCGTATTGAGGGGATGTCATGAACCAAATATCACCCATCATTGACGCGAGAGAAATTGGAGTAGCCTTCAAGGTCGACGGCGGCGTTGTCGAAGCCGTCCGGGACGTCTCCTTCCAGCTCTACCGCGGCAAGACCACGGCGCTCGTCGGCGAAAGCGGCTCTGGCAAATCGGTCACTGCGCGGGCCGTCATGCGGCTGCTGTCGAAGCGCGCGGTCGTGTCCGATGAAACCCGCATTTTCTTTGATGGCTCGGACATGGCCCATCTGTCTCTGGGCGCAATGCGCAAGCTCCGCGGCAACCGGATCTCCATGATCTTCCAGGAGCCCATGTCGTCACTCAATCCAATCTACAAGATCGGCAGCCAGCTGACCGAGGTGATCCGGCTCCATCAGAAGATCGGCAAGAAGCAGGCCTGGGAAAGGGCTATAGAGCTTCTTCGCGAGGTTCAGATCCCGGATCCGGAGGCGCGGGTGCATCAGTATCCGCACCAGCTCTCCGGCGGCCAGCGGCAGCGGGTCATGATCGCCATGGCCCTTGCCAACCGTCCGGATGTCCTGATCGCGGATGAGCCGACGACCGCGCTGGATGTGACGGTTCAGGCGCAGATCCTGCATCTGATCGATGACCTGAAGGCCAAATACGGCATGGGGGTCATTCTGATTACCCATGACCTGACCGTCGTGCGCCAGTTCGCCGATCATGTCTATGTGATGCAGCATGGGGAAGTCCGCGAGGAAGGACCGACCCGCCAGATTTTCGATCAGCCGGAACATCCCTATACCAAGCGTCTCCTCGCCTCCGACCCGCATGGTGTCGCGGGCCCGCTGGCGGACAAAAGCGAGACTGTTTTGAAGGCCGACAAGGTTCGGGTTGAATTCACTCTGCGCAAGGGCGGTTTCTTCAAGAGCGAGCTGTCAAAGCTAGTCGCGGCGGACTCGCTCGACCTTGAACTGAAGCGGGGGGAAACCCTCGGGCTTGTCGGCGAATCCGGATCCGGCAAGACGACTTTCGGGCAGGCGCTGCTGCGTCTCATTCACATGGACGCGGGCGCTGTCAACTTTTGCGGGGCGGCGATCGAGGGCCTCGGCCGGTATCACGTGCTCGTCGCCGCACTGGAGCTCGACGTGTTCGACACCCTCCAACGGCTCGGCCCCTCGCCGGTCGACCGGCTCAACGATGCTCTGGGCTGTTCCGAACCGCATCTGCGGACGCTGCTCGACTCGGTGGTCGCGATGGGGCTGCTCGACCAGGTCGACGGCGTCTACGACCT
>JBNKOQ010000205.1:0-6360 GCA_050294735.1 Roseibium sp.
CTGACCTCGTCAGTTGCGCGCACATCGCACTGACCGACCTGATCGCCTTCGATGGTGAGCTGGGCCCGGTAGACGCCCGCCCGGCGGTAGGTGTGCTTTGGCTTGTCACCTCCGGACGAACCGCCGTCTCCGAAATCCCACTGGAAACGGTTGACGACCCCGTCCATGTCCCAGGATTTGGATCCGTCGAAGGAAATTTCCGTGTTGGCGCAGACCTTCATGTCGGGCCCGGCATCTGCAACAGGAGCCTGGTCGACAGTGACAGCAATGCTGTCGCGGTCGCTGTTGTTGCTGAGGCCGGAGGTGTCGGTGACCGTCAGCGTGACCGGGTAGGTGCCGCCGCGGCGATAGGTCTTTGTCGGATTGACGATGCTTGACGACGAGCTGTCGCCGAAGTCCCAAGCGTATTTCAAAACGCCGCCGTCGGGATCGTAGGACTTGCTGCCATCGAGAACGAGGATGTAAAAGGTACATATCCGGCTGTTCTCGCCTGCAACCGCAACCGGGGCATTGTTGATGGTGACCGTAATGGCATCCCGGTCGGTGCCGTTGGAAAGCCCTGTTCCGTCGCTCACCGTCAGTATCACCGGATAGCTGCCGCCCGCTGCATAGGTATGCGCAACCTCGGCGCCATTGGCCGTGCTGCCGTCGCCGAAATCCCAGCTGTAGGAGAGGCCGTCGCCGTCTGCATCGAGGGACCCCGATGCATCGAAAAGCACCAGGCTGTCGGCTGTATAGATGTTGTTTCCGGCGTTTGCGGATGGGGCTTGATTGACCCGGATCGTAACCTGATCCTCGGACAGGCTGTTATCTGCGCCGCTGTCATCTGAAACGGTTAGAACAGCGGTATAGGCTCCCGGTTCAGTAAGGCTTAGATCGACTTTCTCCGCATAGAACGGCTCATCGAAGCCCGTCACATCCCAGCGAAAATCTGTCACGGTTCCATCGCTGTCGCTTGAGCGGCTCGCGTCCAGACTGAATGACTGGCCCGGAGCCACGCGAATGTCGTCGCCGGCCTCCGCCGTGGGGGAGGCGTTGATGAAAACTTCGGCTTCGTCGTAGTCGATTGCTTTGGCGTGGCCGGTGTTGTCAGTGACTTTCAGGCGGACAAAATACCTGCCGGGTTTTTCAAAGGCGTGGGTGGCTATCTCGCCTGTGGCCTGTGCGCCATCCTTGAAATCCCACTCATACGAGACAATCTCACCGTCGGGATCCAAAGAGCGGGAGGCCTGGAAGGTCAGCTCTTCGCCGGGAGCTCCGATGAGATCTGGCCCTGCATCGGCGATGGGGGGCGTGTTGACCATGATTGAGACGAGGTCGCTGGCGCTGTTGAGCCGGGTGCCGGAAGCATCTGTGACCGTAAGCCGGACATCGTATTGGCCAGGACGCGCATAGACGTGGACAGGAGCTTCGCCTTCTCCCCGAGTACCATCGCCGAAGTCCCATTCGTAGCTGGCGATACGGTCATCTGCATCGGAGGAACCGGTGCCATCGAAACGGACAGCGCTGGCGGTCACGATCTGATCAGGTCCCGCGTTGGCGACAGGAGCGGCATTGACGCGGACACTGACGGTATCCGTTGCTGTCTGTGTTCCTGTTCCGGAATCATCGGTGACTGTCAGGCGAACCTTATAGGTTCCAGCCGTTCCGTAGGCATAGTCAACGCTTGGGCCAGAAGCGCTGGTGCCATCGCCAAAGTCCCAGGTGTGGGCAATAATCCTGCCGTCAGGATCGGAGGAGCCCGATCCGTCGAACCGGATGACGTCCCCAATCGCTACATTCCAGTCAGGTCCCGCATCTGCAACAGGTGGTGCATTGACGAAGATCCGAACCGTGTCGGTGGAGAGACTGTTGGAAACGCCGGCATCGTCGCTGACCTGAAGCGTTACGTTGTATTGTCCGGGTGCGGTGAAGGTGTGCTGAATGACATCGCCACGTGCCTGGGTGCCATCGCCGAAGTCCCAATTGTAGGCCGTGATGTTCCCGTCAGTGTCGTAGCTGGATGACCCGTCGAAACGAAGCTCTGTCCCCACTTCAGTGCGCTGAGAAGTCCCGGCTTCTGCAACGGGTGCAGCATTGACACGAAGTGAGGTGCTGACACGGGCCGTATCGCAAGGATGGCCGGATGTATCAGTTACACTGAGCGTCGCCTGATAAATTCCGGGCAGGTCGAATATGTGGCTGACACGTCCGCCGCTGGCTTTTCCTCCATCGTTGAAGATCCAGTCGTAGCTCTGGATCTCTGCACCCTGTGATGAGGAGGTGGTACCGTCAAAAAGGACTTGTTCGCCTGCCGCCACGATCTCTGGAGCCGAAATGCGGGGGCTAGGCTGACGGCGAATAAGCACATCGAGCTGCTCGGCACTGCCGTTACCGACTTGCCCGGAGGTGTCTGTCACTTCCAGCCGCTCGGAAAAATGCCCAGTGGTGCCATAGGATTTTACGACCGAAGGGCCGGTCATCACGCTGCCGTCCGAGAAGCGCCAGAGATAAGACAGGCGGTCTCCGTCGGGATCGGTCGTTCCACTGGCATCAAAGGCAACGGAGCTGCAACCGTCGAGCACGGTTGCCGACGCCGAAATCTCCGGCCGGCGGTTCGGCAGCCAATTGAATGGTGGCAGGTCCAGTGGCAGGAGCTTGTCAGAGCGCACCGTGATGAAGAATGTCGCGTCATTCGGGATTTCACTGCCACCCGACAGGGTGATGGCGGCCGGTTTGCCAAGCTCGTCGGAAGCCAGTTCAATTTCGTCTGTGCGCCATTGGTTCTGTCCCGATGGTGTCAGCGGCACAGAACGGAATGCTGTCGTGAGGGTCACGGACCCGTGGGCAGCGTCAAAATTATCGATCGCAAGGTGTGTGTCTGTATCAGGCGCCGTGAACCGCAACTCGGTCAGGGTTTCCGTGTTGGGCACGCGGATCGTCGGGGCATATGAAAAGAGCTTCACGCCTTCGACATCAACCTGGCGCCGGTCATTCAAACTGACGGCCACGCCATAGAGGTTGCCGTCGTTGCCTTCGGTGCCATCCACCACGAGGCGGAATAGCCGCGTTCCATCCCGCTCTTCGCCCTGCTCTGGCGAAACATAGGCCAGATTGGTCCACTGGTTGTCGTAGCGGGCCTCGTCGCCGTAGGATTTCTCGCTCAGCAGTGTTCCGCCACTCAATTCTGCGTCTGAGATGGTTCTGCCGGTCGCTGAGCCGCCGGCAAAGGCTCCGTCGCCGCCGAACAGGGCAAATCGGGTCAGGGTGTCTGCCGGCCCGTAAAGCAGGTCATGGTCTCCGCCGCTGTCCGGGTCGAACAGACGAATATAGATCCGTTTATCGAGTTTCTCAGGAACCTCAATGTAGATGATCTGGCGGTGCGTCGGATCGCCTTCCCTTGCCGGCGCCTCAACTCCGTAAGTCACAAGCAGCGGAACATCGATCGGTTTTTTTGTCTGGGCGTGGAGCGGGGCTCCTGTCAGTAATCCGGCAAGAGCAAGACCGGCAGCCGCAGCCCATCGCTTCCGGCTCATGAACCGCCGGAATTTTTCAATGTCCGCTTTGACAAAATACATACCCGCGACCATCCTCGTCATTTCAACCGGACCCTTGCGCGGTTGCCCGCGTCATCCTGCAGTTCAATGTTTTCCAGGCGTATTCCGGAGCTGTCCGCCGCAGCTAAGGTCACCACGCCCTTGTAAGTTCTGCTAAGTTTGTTGTAGCGCAAGAAACCGTTAACTTCTTCGCCGTTTGCCAAGAGGGTAAACGGGGCGGCTTTTGCCAATCCGTTCTCATCATTGGCGTTGACCTCAATGTTGACACGCCCGCCCCCAACCGCCTTGATCGTATGATCGACGTAAATCGGCGCTTCCTGGTCCAGCGTGACAGTCCAGTTTTCGATGATGATGTTCCCGGCCAGATCTTCCGCGGACATCTCGATGGTGTTGCGGCCTTCTTTCAACGTGATGACCTCGTCGAACTGGCCGTCGGCAAGGGGAATACTGCGCCCATTGAGTTCGGCCCGAACTGAGTCGGTTATCCTCCCGCGCAGAGGCAGCCATTCAACTGAAGTGATGCGGGGCAGGGGCGCATCAAGCTTTATCTCGGGCGGAATATTGTCCTGAGTTACCTGAAATGCATCCTGGCTCTTGAAGCCTGAAGCACTGGCGACCGTGAGTGAGAAGGTTTCGGAGTCTGCATTGAGTGGCAAGGTCAAAGAAAACTGACCGGTTGAAGAGCTGGTGGTCTCTCCGCTGATTTGCCCGGCTTCGTCACGGATCTGAATCAGTGCCGAGGCTTCGGTCGTGCCCGAGAGCGAGAGCTCCGCGTCCTTGGCGAGAAAATGCCGCGCGGAAATCCTTGGTATATCGTCGTTGAAGGTCACCGTGGCAACTGCGTCAGGCATGTAAATGACTTCTCTGGAAAGCCGGGTCTCATTGCCCGCAGCATCCCGTGCCAGAATATCCAGTTGGTTTTGTCCGGCTTCAAGGTTGGAAATCAGTTGAAACCTGCCGTCATCGGAGACCGCTGCTATACGGCCGTTGATCGAAACACTTGCTCCAGGTTCCGTCTCTCCGGAGATGCCAACACTCGCCTCCCGGTAAATCTTGTCGGAGAGCGGCTCTTTCAGACGCAGGAATGGCGGGGCTGTGTCAATGCGCATCGTAAACCGGCGGGACACGCTCCGTTGTCCTGGAAGGCCGAACTGGTCAAGAGCCGCGATGCGCCAGTAGTAGGTGCCTATATCAAGCTCTTTGAGTGTATACTGCGTCTCGGTCAGGCCGGATACGGAATCCACCATGTGATTGAAATTTGGGTCGCGGGCCACTTCGAGCCAGTATCCGGAAGCTCCATCGACTTTCTGCCACTGGATTTGGGCCACCGCGTTGTAGACGAGGCCATCGTCATCTGGAGCAAGAAGGGCAGGCGTATCGAGCAGTTCGATTTTGGCTCTTGGGCGTTCGCCAGAGCGGATGACAACGCCTTCGTTGCGTCCAAGAGAAACCTGATCGCCATGGGCGTCGATTTCCACGCGGTCATCATCGTAATTGGTAAACTTTGCACCGCTGACGTCGTGGCGAACCCAAAAGTCGCCGGACTCGATCCGGGCGTTCACATCGGGCACGTCGACCTTCAAAGTCTTACGGTTCGAATTGCCGCCCAGCAGAGCATAGAAATCGCCTTCTACCAAGCTTACTTTCGCATCTTCACGCTTCTTGAGCGGGTCGACGCGCATGCGCTGGATGATGGCATGTGAATTGGCATTCAGACGCAGGCGGCCTGAATCCCGGAAGGTGATCTGGGCGGTTGAACGGGACAGGGTACGGAGCTTTTCCTCCTCAACGAGAACTGCGTTCAGTTCCCGGTCGTCCCAGCCGATGTCTTCCGGCCGTTGACCTTCGACCCAACCCTGACGGTCGCTGAGGCGTGCTTCAGCGGCCTGATCCCGGTTCTTTTCTGCGAGCGCATAGGCTGCTTCGGCCGCCGTGTCGGCGCTGATGGCCAGTGTCAGAGTTTCAGCCCAATTACCGGCTTTTTCCGCATCGAGGGCTGCGTCATGCAGGGAAATGGCCTTGGTAATGGCATCATAGGCAAAGACCTGCGCCCCCAAGGCGTTGGCTTCTTGAATACGCGTGAGAGAGACCTTCAAGGCTGAGCGTGCGGCGGAAACGGCATCGGTTGGTACGGTCAGTGCCTGGCCGGGAGCCAGATCCGTTACCGATTCCAGTCCGCTAGCCTTCAAAATTGCGGGCCAGAGGTCTGCATCGCCAAGATACGTCTCGGCTATACGGCGCAGGTCACTGCCAGCTTCAAACGGAACACTGATTGCTGCAAAAGCTTGCGCAGGAGGCAGGATCAGGAACATTACGCAGACAATAGCTATGCCCCTCGCGGCCTTCGGCAAAGATCGCAAGTGCCTGATATGAAATATATGTTTCGACAGGCGGTTTCCCATGCGGTCCCGAATTCTAGGGATTTCTGCGGTTGTTATCATACCAGAGGGCGTTCCATTAAGGCAGGAAAGCTATTGCAATTTTAAGACTTGGTTAATTCTAATATGGGTGAGAATAACCCTCGCCGGATGAACATCGGCTGAACAAAAGACCTTTTGAGGCGAAATATTGGAAAAAACAGATCCGTTCGCACACCACCCCCACTTGCGTGACAAGATCATAAAACCGGAAGCCTCGCGTTTCCGGTCGCTCGATTTGAGCGAGATGGACGCGAATATGAAGGAGAGGGGCTTTCCGGAGACCTGGCGGCGCAGCGATGACAACCGGGAGGCATCGAGGGTTCAAACTCTAGAGGGGCGCTGGGGCGGCGACATTTGGGTTTTCGCCTATGGGTCTTTGATGTGGGACCCAGCCTTCCACTTTT
>JBNKOQ010000206.1:0-6355 GCA_050294735.1 Roseibium sp.
GACGCGGAAAACCCGGTTCCGTTCCTGGAGTGAAGATGAAATGTGCGAGGTATTTTCCGCACTTCAGCACCTTCTCATCCGTGAATGCGAAAACATGTCGGGCGGAGAATTGCAGATGGTCGCCATCAGCCGCGCCCTCATGGGATCGCCGGGCATCGTTCTACTCGATGAGCCAAGCCAAGGCCTTGCCCCCAAGATCGTTCAGGATGTGCTCAAGACCATTGTGCGTCTGAAACAGGAAGGGATTTCCTGTCTTCTGGTGGAGCAGAACGCGCTTGCCGCATTGGAGGTTTCTGACAGGGCCTATGTCATGGATCGCGGCCGGATCATTCACGAAGGACCTGCTCAGGAACTGCTGGACGATGCACCGCTGCGGCGCCGGCTGATCGGGATGTAAATTATGACAAGAATGCTTGAAGTCCGAAACCTTGAGAAGATCTATACGCGCGGGCGTTTCGACAACACGCCCACGTTCCGTCTCTCAGCCAATTTCACGATCGAAAATCCGGGTGTCGTTGGAATGATGGGGCCGAACGGATCGGGGAAGACAACGTTGTTCGAACTTGTGACAGGTTCGAATGCGCCGACATCCGGCGAGGTTCTCGTCGCTGGGCGCAATATTCATAAGGTTCGCACGGATCAGCGGGACCGGCTGGCGATCCACTATCATCAGTCCTATCAGGTCAGGCATTTCCGGTCGTTAAAGCCCAACGTGCTTATGGAGCCGGCCCGTTCGAGCTATCCGCTGCTGCACCTGTTCGACGAGCCGCAATTCAACACCCAGGACGGCTATATCGGCTTCATGCTGGATTTCTTCCGCAAGCTTCGGGAGGACGGTCGGCTGGTCTTCCTGTGCGTCCATCCGAATGAAAGGTTTCATCTGGAGATTGTGCAGGAGATCTGTGAGAGCTTTCTCTTCGTGGAAAAGGGAACTGTAACGCCGTTTCCCGATTATTCCTCGCTGCTCAAGCATCTTCCGGCGCGCGCCTATCTCGGTGATCTGTTGACGGAGCGGGCGGCATGAGCGGGTGCTTTCAAAAGAACGCCTACGAGACCCCGGTCTCGGCGAACGTCGTCAAGGCGGACTTCCCCGGCTTTTCCTTCGGGACCTTTCGCGATCCGCCTGGGCAGATCTGGAAGGATTTCGTGCATGACACCGACGAATTTGTCGTTGTCGCCGAGGGCTCGATGGAAATTGAAGTCGCCGGTGAAAAAGCGCGGTGCGGACCGGGAGATCTGGTGCGTATTCCGGCGCAGGCCGCCCACACTTTGATCACTCTGTCCGAAGGCGGGTCGGTCTGGCACTACGGTTATGGGGTCTTCGGAGGTGACAATGACTGAAGCGCTCAAGGTTGCGGTCGTCGGATGCGGCCTGATCAGTCTTTATCATCTAAGGGCATGGCAGTCGGCAGGGGCGGAGGTTGTAGCCGTTTGCGACACGGACAGAACGAAGGCGGAGGCCAGGGCTGAAGAATTTGGCGTTTCCCGTGTCTACACTGAGGCTGTCAGGATGTTTGCCGATGGCGGTTTCGAAGCGGTCGACATCGCAGCGTCAGTTGGCGCCCATGCGCCCGTGACCCGTCTGGCTGCCGATAACGGCGTCCATGTCATGTGCCAGAAGCCTCTGACCGAAACCGTCGCGGAAGCGGAAGAGCTGATCGCCTATGTGGGAGACCGGGTGCGCTTCATGGTGCATGAGAATTACCGCTTCCGGCCGCACTACATGACGGTTCGCCGCTGGATCGGCGAAGGCTGCATCGGCAAGGTCCGGCACGCGTCGATCTCCTGCCGGGGATCCGGCCTGTGTCCGCGTGAGGGAGCTGTTCCCTTCCTCTTGGAACGTCAACCCTATCTGACCGGCTTCAGGCGCAATCTCGTCTTCGAAACGATGATCCATCACCTGGATATCCTGCGCTGCTCGTGCGGTCCGCTCAAGGTGGTTTCGGCCCGGCTCAACCGCTTGGCCGAGGGCCTGCCGGGAGAGGACACGGCAGCCATTCTCCTGGAAGGCGAAGACGGTTTCATTGCAACGGCCGATGGCTGCCTCGTTGCTCCCGGTTATCCGCCACTTCATGGCGATCGTCTGGAGGTGATCGGAACCGAAGGGACAATCGTCATGGAGCTGAACCGTATTTTCGTGGTTGGGGAGGAAGACAAGGCCGAGGAAGTCGATCTGCTTGGTCGCTATCAGGAATGTTTCGACCTTGCCATGAAAGCCTTTGTCACTGGTCTGCGTGACGGAACACCCTTCGAAACGGACCGTCTCGACAATCTTGAAACATTGCGCCTGATGGAAAGCGTCTATCGTGCCGCGGGCGTGGAGGTTGGACCATGAACCATCCCACCGGCAGCCTCACGCCCGAAATTGACCTGGGCAGGATCGACAAGCTTTTCAAGATCGACGGGCTTCGGGTCTTCATTCCGGGGGGCTACGGAGCCATTGGCGAGGCGATCGCAATCGCCATGGCTCGGCTTGGGGCCAGGGTCGTCATTGCGGGCCCGTCGCTCGAAAAGGCAAATACGCTCGTTGACCGGATAGCGGGTCTTGGCGGCTCAGCCGACGGACTTGAACTTGATGCCCGGGAAGTGGCGTCCATCGAAAGGTGCACGCAGGAGGCGATCAAGCTGATGGGCGGTATCGACGTCCTGGTCAATTGTGTCGGCGTGCAACGTGAGCAGGCGCTGATGGAGGTTACGGAAGAGACGTTCGACGAGATCTACCAGACCAACCTCAAGTCGGCGATGTTTCTCGCACAGTCGGTGGCACGGGATCAGATCGTGCGCGGCAGTGGCGGCCGTCAGATCCACCTGCTTTCGGTTCGATCTCAACTCGCCCTGAGGGGACGCGGATATTCCGCCTATTGCGCGACAAAAGGCGGATTGGTGATGCTGGTGAAACAGCATGCAATGGAGCTCGCCCCTCATGGCATTACCGTCAATGGCGTCGCGCCCACCTTCATTCAGTCTGACCGGATCCGGCCCCATCTGGACAAGCCTGCTTTCAAGGACTTCATCCTCGAGCGTAACCCCCTCGGCAGAATAGGCGATCCTCTGGAAGTCGCCGGGCAGGTCATCGCTTTTGCTTCGGACGCGGGAAGCTACATGACTGGCCAGGTTGTCTATGTGGATGGCGGGGTGACGGCGTCGCAATGATAGCAAAACTTCAACCGTCCAGATGCTTCGACACAGACGACCTGCGCGGTTTCGGGACCGCTCCCGGAGAAATTTGGCCGCGGCTACGGCTGGACCTACGTCGTTCATGTTCTTCAGACCGGCCAAGGGTGTGATTTCGATTTTCTGGAAACCGGCTTGGGTGCGGCGGTGCCGGAGCCTGAAAGTCTCTGAACCAGCGACAGGTAACAGGTAAGATGATGACAGACATGCAGCCAAAGCTCCTGATTGGAGGAGAATTTCGCACAACCGGCAGTGCACAGGCCATTCCGGTGGTCAACCCCTGCAACGGCGAGACACTATGGGAGCAGCCGGCCTGCGGCGAATCCGAGGTCCTGGAGGCATTGGGACACGCACGCGATGCCATGAAGACCTGGCCGCTTGTTCATGGCTGGGAGCGCGGGCGGATCCTGAGACGGGTCGCGGAGGAGATGCGTGTCAGGACCGAAAAGATTGCTCTTGCGCTGTCCCTTGAAATCGGCCGTCCCTACACGCAATCCGCCGGTGAAGTCGGTGCGGCGATCGAGCAGTTCGAATGGTATGCGGGCGAAGCCGAGCGGCTGTTCGGTGATACGATCCCGTCGCGGCAAGGGGGGCGGCTCTTGATTGAGCCTGAACCCGTCGGTATTGCCGCCGCATTCACGGCATGGAATTTCCCCGTGAACCTGCCATGCCGCAAAATCGCGCCGGCCCTCGCTGCCGGATGTCCGATTCTGGTTCGTCCATCAGAACAAGTTCCGATGACGACGACATTGATTGTTGAGGCCTGTGTTGCAGCTGGTGTGCCCAGTGGGGTTGTTCAGTTGCTGCTCGGTAGGGCAAGCGACATTTCACCTATGATCATGGACGCGAATGAAGTCCGCAAGATCTCACTCACCGGCTCGACGCGCGTTGGACAGAGGTTGATGGCAGATGCTGCAAGGACGATGAAACGCTGCTCCATGGAATTGGGGGGGCACTCGCCGGTGGTTGTGTGTGCAGATGCTGACGTTGACGCGGCGGCTGTGCAATGTGCAGGGTTCAAGTTTCGCAACGCCGGTCAGGTTTGTATCGCTCCGAACCGCTTTTACGTTGAGGATAGCGTGGCCGATCGGTTCATTGACAAGATGAAATCCGAGGCCGAAGCCCTCGTCGTTGGTGACAGTCAGGATCCTGAGGTCTCCATGGGACCTTTGACGCTGGCATCAGGCCGGGAGAAAGTTGAGCGTCTCATCGATGATGCCGTGGCGCATGGCGCCAGACTGGTGACGGGCGGGTCCCGGCCGGCAAATCGCAACGCTGGTTTCTTTCTGGAACCGACGGTGCTCGCGGATGTGCCGGACGATGCGCAGATCATGAGCGAGGAACCATTTGGCCCTGTCGCCCCGATTGCCCGGTTTAGGGATTTCGACGAGGCGATCAACAAGGCGAATTCGACGCCCTATGGGCTTGCTGCCTATGCGTTCACCGGCAGCCACGCCAAGGCGGAAGCGCTTTCCAAGGGCCTGCACGCCGGCATGGTTGGTGTGAATACTTTCATAATTGCCCATGCCGAGGCCCCCTTCGGTGGTGTGGACCATTCCGGCATGGGGCGCGAAGGCGGGCGCGAGGCCATCAAGGACTATCAGAACACCAAACTCTCACACATCATGGCAGGTTGACGGATGTCGCGTTTTTCAAATCCGCTGCGGCGGGTCTGGGCTGAGGGGCGGGCAGCTGTGAACGGCTGGCTGGCCGTCCCCTCGGTTCTGAGCGCCGAAGCAATGGCAGTTGCTGGATGGAACGTTCTGACGGTGGACATGCAGCACGGAACAGCCGATTACGCTGACCTCTTGTCCCTCCTGGCGGTGATTGAAAAATCCGGAGCTGCGTCGCTGGTCCGCGTTCCCTGGGTGGACGAGGCCGCCATCATGCGTGCTCTGGATGCCGGTGCGATGGGGATCATTGCCCCGATGATCGAAACAGCGGCAGATGCGGAGCGGTTCGTTTCCGCTTGCCTGTATCCGCCGGAGGGTGGCAGGAGTTCGGGTCCGATTAGGGCGCGGCTGGCGCTGGGGGCGGATTATCCGAACACGGCCAACCAGGAGATCGTCACCCTGGCGATGATCGAGACGAAATCCGCGGTCGATGAACTCGAAAACATCCTCAAGGTCCCCGGGCTCACGGGCGTCTATATCGGTCCGTCCGACCTTGGCTCGGCCTTCGGGCATGGTCCGGGCTTCGACCGAACCGAACCTGAGGTCGTTGATCTTATCGAACACATCCGGAAGACCACGGTAGCCGCAGGTCTCAAATGCTGTCTTCATTGCGGTGCGCCAGCTTATGCACGCAGTGCGGTGGATCGGGGAATGAACCTGGTCACGATCAGCTCGGATGCACGGTTTATCGAGGCAGGCGCAATCGACGCAATGTCTGGTTTCAACAGGGTGGCATCACCTTAGCTTCCCGGGTTTTAAAAGCAGGCGACGCCATCACGCTGCCTCGCGCAAGTTAAGGCGACGCCACCTTTTCGTCAGCGTTCGAGCCGCTGTCCTCCATCTCCGGACGCCAGTCGGCAGTTAAATCGGCGACCGAGATGCTTGCCAGAGACTCTTCGAATTGGCGCCGGGCGCCCTTGAGCGCTCTTGTCGTCGCGGCATTCGCCGCCCGCGCAAGCAGGCAGGTCGGTTCTTCCCCGTCATTGCCGATCGCGAACAGCGTGGGCGATCCGAGAGCCGTGTAGATATCCAGAAGCGTGATCTCGTTTATCGGGCGTGACAGCGACCAGCCGCCGCCGTGTCCCTTTGTTGACGTGACGATTCCAGCATCGCGCAACCCCGCCATCGTTCTGCGAACCACCGCCGCGTTGGTCTGAAGCATTCCCGCGATCAACTCCGACGTTGCGGGCCCCTTCATCTGGTCCAGATGCAGCAGCGCATGCAGAACGCGGGGAAGGCGGCTGTCTTGTCTCATCGTCGCTCCTCTCATTTCATGTAACATTTAAATGCACATGATATTGACATTCCAAATATCATGTTTCATTAGTTGATACATGAGTATGAAAAATCAATCCAGCGGCAGCGCGGTGAGTAGGGGAGGGGTCGAAGAAAGAGTTGATAATATACAGTAAAACTGTATATTATCCAGCGTCGTTGGGATCTCAATATGTCAAATCGACGAGAAGTTTTGAAAGGCGCGGTGATCCTAGCCGCAGCAACTCCACTCA
>JBNKOQ010000207.1:0-6325 GCA_050294735.1 Roseibium sp.
GTCCGGCACGCAGGCGCTTTTCTTAAGCGGTGCTGGCGAGCGCCTCTTGGTGAGCGGTCCGGAGCTCTTTGCGGATGACCAGCTTCAGGCCGGACCAGATCTCGTCCACGGCGCAAACCTTCACATCCACCAGCCCCAACGGCAGGCAGGCCCCGCGGATAGTGTCCTCGGTGATGCTGGTTGGAACCTTTGAGGATTTCTTCGGCCAGGACACCCAAATCATGCCGTCGGCGGCGATCAGGCGGCGCAGGCGGGTCAGCTCGCTGGCCAGAGCCTCCTGCTCTGTGACGAAGATATGGGCACAGCCGAGGCCGGGGCTTGGGTCTGGCAGGATGCGTTGATCCGGCTCCTGGGCGTCCAGGAGAGCTGCGACGGCCTCGGGCATGGCATGACGCCAGACGGTCATGCCGGGCTTCAGCCCGAGCTTTGCCGCCAGCGGGCGGCCGGAATAGCCGGCCTGCGGCATCTCAGCTGTCCGTCCATTCCGGCTTGCGCTTTTGCAGGAAGGCGGAGATGCCTTCTTCCGCGTCGCGGGCCATCATGTTGCGGGTCATGGTCTCCGCGGCGAAGTCATAGGCCTCGGACAGGGGCATTTCGAGCTGCTTGTAGAAGGCTTCCTTGCCGATTCTGACTGTATGGGCCGACTTGGAGGCGATCACCTCTGCATATTTCTGCACCACCTGGTCGAGATAATCGCGCGGCACGATGCGGTTGATCAGGCCGAAGTCCTTGGCGGTGGAGGCATCGATGCTCTCACCGGTCAGCAGCATTTCCATCGCCTGTTTGGGGGCGACGTTGCGCGACAGGGCGACCATCGGCGTGGAGCAGAACAGGCCGATGTTGACCCCCGGTGTGCAGAAGGTCGCTGTATCGACGGCCATGGCGAGATCGCAGGAGGCGACCAGCTGGCAGCCCGCAGCCGTTGCAACGCCGGTGACAACGGCAATCACCGGCTTGGGCAGGCGGACGATCTGCTGCATCAGGTCCGAGCACTGGCGCATGATCGCCGCATAGGTGGCCTTGCCGCCGTCGGCCTCGGCGCGGGCCGCCGTCAATTCCTTGAGGTCATGGCCGGCGCAGAAGACCTTGCCTTCGGCGCCGAGCAGCACGACCCGCACCTGCGGATTGTCGGCCGCATTCGTGAGTTCGGCAGAAAGGGCGCTCATCATCTCGCGGGAAAGCGCGTTCATCTTTTCCGGGCGCTGCATGACGATCCTGAGGACGCCGTTGTGCAGCAGCGTGGCAAGGATCGGCTTTTCGGATGCCTGAGGTTCTGCGGTCTTTGATGTGGCTGTGTCGGACATTGCACTTCCCTGGCTGTCTCATTCGCTCCGGCTGGATCCGGATCGCTTTGGTTCTGCCTGCTAAATACAATGTCCGGGCTTGGGTCTCCACCTCAAATGCGACCGTCTACATCACCAATTTGTCGAGCTTGGCCGCGCAGATGAAATCGTTGCGGGTCAGGCCGCCGAGGTCGTGGGACGTATAAAGGATGGTGCAGTAGCCCCAGCCGAAGCTAACATCCGGGTGGTGCCCCTCCCGGTCCGCCAGGAATGCGGCTAGGTTGGCGGTGTAAACGGCCTTGGCAAAGCCCTTGAAGCGGAAGGTGCGGCTGATGGCAGTCGTGTCGTGGTTCAGCGTCCAGTCGGTATGGAGAGCAGACATCTGCGCCCTGGCATCCCCGGCGCTCAATGTGCCGCCGATCCCCTGGCAGGGTTCGCATGTCTGCTTCGTGAGGTCCTGGTCTTGTGTCATGGTTCAAGCTTCTTTTTTTACCGGGTAAAGCGGGGCGAACAGGCCGCGGGACTGCGCTGTGCGGATATCGGCGGCCAGATCGCGGTCTGCAGCGTCGAACAGGTCGTCAACATTGTCGAGGACGAAATAGACCGGCTGGTGAATGTCGATCCGGTAGGGCGTCCTGAGGATATCGACAACGTCGAAGGGGCGGCGCTGTGCGGTGGGGCTCTCGACGCTGTAGGGCAGTTCGGTTGGTGATGAGGCCAGTCCGGAGCCGAGGGCCTTGTAGGTGCCGTTCGAGCGGGTCAGACCGAATTCGATGGTGAACCAGTAGAGGCGGATCAGCCAGGAATAGTCACGCGGTTCCAGTTTCCCGCCGGTCTTACCGATGGCCTGCGAGAAATTGGCGAAGCGCTCGTCCGTCAGCAGCGGCGTGTGGCCGAAAATCTCGTGGAAGATGTCCGGTTCCTTGATGTAGTCGAAGTCCTTGCGGCTGCGGATGAAGGAGGCTGCCGGAAAGGTCCGGTTTGCCAGCATGCCGAAGAATTTCGAAAAGCCGATGAGCGCGGGGACAGGTTCGACCTTCCAGCCGGTCAGCTTCGTGAGAGTGTCCGAGACGTCAGTGCACTGAGGCACTTTGTCCGGGGGCAGGGCCAGCCGGTCAAAGCCTGCGGTGTACTCGGAGGCTGACCATCTCCGGATGTTCGGCTCCTGCCGGGCATAGAGATCGTGCCAGACCAGATTCTCCTCCTCCGTATAGACGATCCGCCCATCTGGTTCCGGCGTTTTCGCAGTGTATGCGCTTGATTTTGCCATGGTACTTTCCTCCTGGAGGAAAGAATACGACGAAATGGCCGGAATTTCCGTTCCAATTCGGCTGGTTATCTGCCTTGCTGGCAAAGAAATCGATATGATCATCAGTTTACGGGTAAAAACATCCCATGGCACTGGACGCGGCAGACAAGAAGCTTCTGGCCCTCTTGCAAAGGGACGGGCGTATCAGCACAAAGGATCTGGCCACCGAGGCGAATATGTCGGTGTCGCCGTGCTGGCGCCGGGTGCGGCGTTTGGAAGAGGCCGGCGTCATCGACAAATACGTCGCGGTGCTCAACCGTAAACAGCTGGGCTTCAACGCCATGGCCTATGTGCATGTCTCGCTGGTGGATCATACCCCCGAGACTATCGATGCGTTTGACGAGCTGGTGCAGACCGATGATCAGGTTATCGAATGCAGTTCGATCACCGGCGAGAGCGACTACGTGCTGAAGGTGGTCGCCCACGATCCGGAAGGTCTTGAAACCTTCATCATGAAGCGGTTGCTGGCGCCGGGGCTTGTGCGGGCTTCCGTGACCAATTTTGTGCTCCGGAACATGAAGTCCGGTCCGGCCCTGCCGCTGGAGTGAACCAGTATCCGGCCTTAAGCCGAACAGGTGTGTTGCGCTTCCGCTTGCTGACGTTTACGTAAGTTAGCAGAAGAAACAGGCGCCGGGTCAGGGGAGTGGCCTCGCAGCAGTTCTGTGGATCAGGGGAGGGCAAGCCATATGACACCGGTGATGAGTGCGGAAGACGTTGCAGCGTTTCTGGACCGGGAATTTCCGCAAATCCACGCTGGCGGGCGCGTGTATTCTATTGATGGCATCTCGGATGGCCAGGTTGTTGTGCGGCTGTCTGCCAGCGAGATGCATCTGCGGCCAGGCGGGACGGTTTCGGGGCCGTCCATGATGGCCCTGGCCGATCTGGCGGCCTATGTGGCGATCCTGGCGCATATCGGGCCGGTGGCTCTCGCGGTGACGACGAACCTCAATATCAATTTCCTGAGGAAACCCGAACCCGGCGATCTGTTGTGTACCTGCCGGATTCTCAAGCTGGGCAAGCGTCTTGCCGTGGTTGATTGCAGCATCGCAGGCGAGGGGGAGGAAGACTATGTCGCCCACGCCACAGCGACCTATTCCGTGCCGCCTAGGTAAGGAAAACCGGAGGTCGCGTTTAGTCTGCCAGAGACAGGAGGCTGTCGGAATATTCCACCGTCTGGTTCCGGCCCCGCCGTTTGGCCTCGTAGAGGGCGACATCCGCGGCGCGAAGTGCGGTGCGTTCTGTATCTCCGGGTCTGGAAATATATGCGCCGACACTGATGCTGATCGGCTCCTTGATGCCTTCTTCCTCGAGTGAGGCGCGGATCTTGGACGCGAGGCGGCGGTAGACGCGCCGCAGCCCGGTTATTGTCGCTCCAGGGCACAGGATAACAAATTCATCACCGCCATAGCGCCCGATAACATCATCACTGCGGAGGGAGGCCTTCAGAGCTGAGGAGATGTTGTGCAGGATCTGATCTCCGAAATGGTGCCCGAAGCTGTCATTCAGCTGTTTGAAATGGTCGATGTCGACAAACAGGATGCCGAGACCGGAGGGGTCGTTGCGGCTGCTGAAATAACTCGTCAGGAATTCAGATAAGGAGTTCCGGTTCAAAGCTCCCGTGAGCTGATCGAAGCGCGTGAGTTCCAGAAGCTTTCGGTCCGCGCGAAGGACTTGACGGGTTTTCAGGCCATAGGCGGCAATGGGCAGCGAAATGACGGCCAAGGTTCCCAGAACCAGATAGCGGCCGACGAGGTGAAACGCATCCTCCAGAGCGATGAAAAGCTGACTGACGTCCAGGTATGTTTCGACTACCCCAATAAGATCGCCCTGAGGGCCGTGCACTGGAAAATAGGTTGAGGCGATCGCGTGAGGTTTTTCAGGATGGGAGGCGTGCTGGTCATGATTGTGGCGGACGGAGGTGACCGGAACACCGCCCCGCAGTGCCTGGCCTAGCGAAATGTTGTCATTGCTGTCGTGCTCTTCGTCGTGATTGAGAAACCCGGAGTTGGTACTGACGAAGGTTGGCTCGCCGTTTGGGCCAAAGAACTGGAAGTGCAAAATATCGCCCAATGCCAGCGGGTCATTAAGCCTGCGGAGGTCTTCAGCAGGGGCTGTTCCCGTTTTTATCAGCTCGGTGGCGGAGGGCATGGAGCTGTGGAGCCGTTCTATCCACGCCTGGGTTCGGTCCTTTGCGTTCTCGTGAACGGAAATCATGATCTGCTTGTCAAGCAAAGTGCTCATCAACGACGCGAAGCCAATGAGTGTCACGGCAGCAAGAGCAATCACCGCCGTTGTGAGAAGCGAATGCCTGGCGCGTCTGTTGCCAATTCTTTCTAGTCCGAACAAGTGCATGAATTCATGTATATTATCAATTTTCTATCCAAAGCTTAAGATTGCAATATTTGTGAGGCCGACTCCACTATTGGGGAGCTTTCGTAGATTTGGTATTGTTAAAAGTACATAGCCCTGAACGACTTAAGCTGTTTTGTTTCGAGCTCTGGGCGCCAGGTGCCGAGGCAGAAAATAGGACGTCAATGGTTTGGAGAATAACGGTAATATAATACCGTTTTTATAAGTGATTGTTTTTATTTGTATAATTTAGATGATGTGCGAATAAACGTGCTTGACCGGTGTTTTTTGCTGGCGTATAAGCTGGCTCGACGAATGTGAAGTCCGTCTGCAGCTTTTTTGGGAGCGCGAGGCGGGCTTTTGTTTTAAGACCAACTCATGGATCAATCACATGAAGACCTTTTCTGCCAAACCGGCTGAGGTTGAGAAAAAGTGGATCTTGATCGACGCTGAAGGCATGGTTGTGGGCCGTCTGGCTGCCTACATCGCGAACCATCTGCGCGGCAAGCATCTGCCGATCTACACACCTCACGTTGACACCGGTGACAACATCATCGTCATCAACGCTGAGAAAGTGGTTCTGACCGGCCGCAAGTACGACAACAAGAAGTACTACTGGCACACCGGTCACCCGGGCGGCATCAAGGAGCGCACAGCGCGCGCCATCATCGAGGGCCGCTTTCCCGAGCGTGTTCTGGAAAAGGCCGTGCAGCGCATGATGCCGGGCGGTCCGCTGTCCAACCAGCAGCTCAAGAACCTGCGTATCTACGCTGGCTCCGAGCATCCGCATGAAGCTCAGGCGCCGACCTTGGTCGATGTGAAGAGCCTCAATGAAAAGAACGACGGCAAGAGGGCTTAACGATGGCTGAGCTGCAATCCCTGGAAGAACTGGGTGGCGCTGTCGAAACCGCTGCTCCCGAAGCCCCGGTGTATGTCCAGAAGCTGGACGCACAGGGCCGTGCCTATGCAACAGGCAAGCGTAAAGATGCGATCGCTCGCGTCTGGGTCAAGCCGGGCACCGGCAAGATCATCGTCAACAAGAAGGACTTCACCGAGTATTTCGCTCGTCCGGTCCTGCAGATGATCCTGCGTCAGCCGATCTTTGTCGCCGACCGCGATGGTCAGTTCGACATTGTCGCGACCGTCGCCGGTGGTGGCCTGTCCGGTCAGGCTGGTGCCGTTCGTCACGGTATCTCCCGTGCACTGACCATGTTCGAGCCGGCACTGCGTCCGTCACTTAAAGCTGGTGGGTTCCTCACCCGTGACTCGCGTGCAGTTGAACGTAAAAAATACGGTCGCGCCAAAGCTCGTCGTAGCTTCCAGTTCTCGAAACGTTAATTCGTTTTCGAGCAACAGGCTCGCGATACTGTTTGGAAAAGCGTCA
>JBNKOQ010000208.1:0-6303 GCA_050294735.1 Roseibium sp.
CCGGGCTTCACTGATAAGTGACGCTTGAGCGTTTTCGGTTCACCTGTGCGTGATCGGAAGGAAATCGCAAATTCTTAAGTCCGCAAAGTTGACTTGAGGTGGCATGGCGCTTATAAGCGCGCCGATCGGGACACGCATTCGGACCCAAGGCTTTAGGGCCGCGCTCTTTGAAGCGCTTCGAGTGCTTCCTCCAAAGAATTTATAATGAACAAGGGCCGCGCACTAAGCCGCGCGGGGAAGAACAATGAAGCGTACGTATCAACCGAGCCGTCTTGTCCGCAAGCGCCGTCACGGCTTCCGTTCGCGCATGGCGACGAAAAATGGCCGTCTGGTTCTCTCTCGTCGCCGGGCAAAGGGCCGCAAGCGTCTGAGCGCCTGACCGGGCCTACGCATGCGGCGGTGCCGGTGATGACTGGTTTAGACACACAGCTTCCTCCGCAGCTGATGAAAACTTTGAAAAAGCGCTCCGAATTCCTAGCTGTCGCCAAAGGCGGACGGGTGGGTCGGCGCGCTTTTTTGCTTCAGGGTCTGAAGCGTGAAACCGATGAGCCGCCGAGGGTTGGTTACACGGTGACAAAAAAAACCGGCAACTCGGTTGTCCGCAGTCGAATCAAACGGCGGCTCCGCGCCGCGGTTGCGGCACTTGAGAGTGCAGACATTCCGCCAAAGGCTGACTTTGTCCTTGTCGGTCGTGAAGCTGCTCTTTCAATTCCGTTTCAAAATCTGGTATCGGATCTCAAGTCCGGTCTCCCGCTGGCATTGGACCCGAAGTCGGGCCAGCACCGCAGGAAACCGAGAGCGCCAAATGGCAAGCCGGTTCCAGAGACCGCATCGAGCAGAAAGCAGGGGTAATTCCAGTTGTTCTCCGAAAATAGAAATACGATTCTGGCAATCGTTCTGTCGCTGATCGTGCTTCTGGGCTGGCAGTATTTTATTGCTCAACCACAGCTGGAGCGCCAGCAAGCCGAACTGCAAGCTCAGCAGGCTGCTGAACAAAATCCAGCGGTGCAAAACGGCGACCCGCAGAAGCCGGCACCGAATGTGGTTCCCGGCCAGGCAACGGCTCCCGCCAGCACCTCCGCAGCGCCGGCGCAAACGCGCGAACAGGCGCTTGCGGCTAGCGCACGAATTACGATTGACACCCCGAAAGTCTCCGGTTCGATTAACCTGACCGGGGGGCAGATCGACGATGTCCGCCTGAAGGACTATCATGAGACAGTGGACAAGAGCAGCCCGACTATCGTGCTCTTGTCACCAAAGGGCAGCCCAAATCCTTATTACGCGGACTACGGCTGGGTCGCGGACCCGGGCGCCAATATTACACTGCCCGGCTCCGATACCGTCTGGTCGGTCGTCAGTGGAGACCAGCTAACACCGGAAACGCCGGTTTCCCTCCAGTTCGACAACGGCGAAGGCTTGACTTTCAAGCGTACCTACTCGCTTGACGAGAACTACATGTTCACAGTCGAACAGTCGGTTGAAAACGGAACGGGAGACGCGGTAACGCTTTATCCTTACGGCCTGATTGCCCGCACTGGCGAACCCGATCATAAGAGTTTCTACATTCTCCACGAAGGCCTGATCGGCGTCTTTGGCGACGAGGGGGCTCAGGAAGTCGACTATTCATCGCTCAAGAAAGACGGTCCGGTTCGCCCGGCAGAGGTCAATCAGGGCTGGCTCGGCATTACGGACAAGTATTGGGCGGCAACGCTGATCCCTACTCCCGGATCGACCTTCCAGGGTAATTTCAGCTATTCGTCCAAGACCGACAACTATCAGGCCGACTTCCTCGGTAAGGGCGTCACGGTTCCCGCAGGCGGAAATGGTGAAACAAGTTCCTACCTTTTCGCAGGCGCCAAGCAGAAGGGACTTCTCGATGCATATGAAGAAAGCATCGGGGTTTCCAAGTTCAATCTGCTGATCGACTGGGGCTGGTTCTATTTCCTGACCAAGCCGATGTTCTGGACGATCGATCACCTGTACCATCTGGTCGGCAACTTCGGCATCGCGATCCTTCTGGTGACGGTGATGGTCAAACTGCTGTTCTTCCCGCTGGCCAACAAGTCTTATGTCTCAATGAGCAAAATGAAGCTCGTGCAGCCTCAGATGGCGGAGATCAAGGAACGCTACGGCGATGACAGGGCCAAGCAGCAGCAGGCCATGATGGAGCTGTACAAGAAAGAGAAGATCAATCCCCTTGCCGGCTGTCTGCCAGTGGTGATCCAGATCCCGGTTTTCTTCTCACTCTATAAGGTTCTGTTCGTCACCATCGAAATGCGCCACGCACCATTCTTTGGCTGGATTCAGGATCTTTCGTCTCCAGATCCAACGACTGTCTTCAATCTGTTCGGCCTGATCCCCTGGGATCCGCCGCAGATGCTAATGCTGGGCGTCTGGCCGCTGATCATGGGTGTGACCATGTTTGTGCAGATGAAGATGAACCCGGCACCGCCCGATCCGACTCAGCAGATGATCTTCACCTGGATGCCGGTGGTCTTCACCTTCATGCTGGCGTCCTTCCCGGCCGGTCTGGTGATCTACTGGGCCTGGAACAACACCCTTTCGGTGACACAGCAGTACGTGATCATGCGCAGGCAGGGCGTGAAAGTCGAGCTGTTCGATAATCTGAAAAGCACCTTCAAACGGAAAAAACCGGCGAAGAGCTGACCGTTTTGTAGAACTATGCTAAACAGAAAGGGCTCCACACCGTGGGGCCTTTTTTGATGCTGTTTCAAATGGAGACTGCGGGACGATGATCCACTAAGCACAGACCCGAAACGCAAGGCGATATGGCGCCGACCGACGGGTCGCGAGCGGCACTTGTCCGTTCCTTCACAGCCAATCCTTGTTTACAGTCTGCCTTGTGGAGCACCCTATGCACGGCCCCCATCCATCTACCCGGTTCCCCTTTCCGGGCGCTCAACATACCGTTTTCATCAAGAACGTCATCTCAGGCCCTAATATCGAAGCCGGAGATTTCAGCTACTACAATGACCCGGTTGACGCAGAGCATTTCCAGGAGAAGTGCGTCCGCTATCACTTCGAGTTTCTGGGCGACCGCCTGGTTATCGGCAAGTTCTGCGCCTTCGCGACAGACGTCGAATTCATCATGAATGGCGCCAACCATGCGCTCGATGGCTTTTCCACCTACCCTTTTCACATTTTCCAGAGCGGCTGGGAGGAAGACTTCGATCCAAGTATTTTCCTGACAGCCTCCCGCGGAGACACAATCATCGGCCACGACGTCTGGCTGGGGACCGGCGCAACCATCCTGCCGGGCGTTACTATCGGCACTGGCGCCATCGTTGGCGCGAAAGCCGTTGTCGGCAGCGACCTGCCGCCCTATGCGGTGGCGGTGGGCAATCCGGCGCGCGTGATCAGGTTCCGTTTCCCGCAGCCCGTCATTGAAGAGCTGTTGAAAATCGCGTGGTGGAATTGGCCCGCGAAGGTGATAACCCAGCATCTGAACGCCATTAGAAGCGCGGATCTCGATGCCTTGCGCCGGGCCGTGGAAACCATCTGACCACAATCATAGGCGCTCCCGCATCGTCTCACTCGACGCGGGAGCCAATGCCCGCTAGAAGTCCTTTCATGAGCGAAGAACCCAAATTCACCGAAGACCAGTTTGAAGCCGGACGCCTGCTGTTCGCCAAACCCTGGGACTTTCTGACCAGCGTGACAGAGATGGCCAACCTGCCGGATATTGGCGGTACGGAAATCGCCTTTGCCGGACGATCAAATGTCGGCAAGTCCAGCCTGATCAACGCGCTGACAGGGCGCAAGGGTCTTGCAAGAACGTCCAGCACTCCGGGCCGGACCCAGATGCTGAACTTCTTCTCGGCCGACAATGCCCCGCTGACCATCGTTGACATGCCCGGTTACGGATACGCCCAGGCGCCGAAGGAGCTTGTCGCGGCCTGGACCGATCTGGTCTTCGCCTATTTGCGCGGCCGCCCGACCCTGCGCCGCGTTTTTCTGCTGATCGACAGCCGGCATGGCATCAAACCGATCGACCGGGACGCCATGGCTCTGCTCGACAAGGCGGCTGTCATTTATCAGGTCGTCCTGACCAAGTCCGACGAGATCAAGCCACCACAACTCGACCGGCTGATCGACGAAACACTGGCCGCGCTGGCGAAACGGCCGGCAGCCTTTCCGGAGATCATCGCCACATCTTCTGAAAAAGGCAAAGGTCTTGCCGAGTTGCGCGCTGAAATCAATCAGCTGGTTTTGAACTGAAGACCCTGTCCAGATTGAGAAGCCCAGCAAAACCGGCTATCAAACGCATTCATATTTCTTGATTTGAGAACGAGAACACCCGACCCATGACCTCTACGGATCATCATAGCCGCGCCCATGTCATCGCCCAGGCCCTGCCCTACATGCAGCGCTATGACGACCGAACTGTTGTCGTAAAATACGGCGGCCACGCAATGGGAGACCCGGAACTCGGCCGTGCCTTTGCAAGGGACATCACCCTACTGCGTCAGTCGGGGGTTCATCCGGTCGTCGTTCACGGCGGTGGCCCGCAGATCGGCAAGATGCTGACCAGGCTCGGTATTGTCAGCGAATTCAAGGCGGGACTGCGGGTGACGGACAAAGCCACCGTCGAGATCGTTGAAATGGTCCTCGCCGGTTCGATCAACAAGGAAATCGTCCAAGCCATCAACGGCGAAGGCGGTCGTGCAGTCGGCCTCTGCGGCAAAGACGGAAACATGGTCACCGCAGAAAAGCTCCGCCGGACGATCACCGATCCGGACTCCAATATTGAAAGCGTGGTCGATCTGGGCTTTGTCGGCGAACCGGCAGACGTCAACCCGACGGTCCTGAAGCTGGTTCTCAAGGAAGATTTGATCCCTGTCGTGGCCCCGGTCGCTCCCGGGCCCGATGGCGAAACCTACAACATCAACGCCGATACATTCGCGGGCGCCATCGCCGGCTCTCTCAACGCCAAACGGCTTTTGTTCCTCACCGACGTTCCCGGTGTCATGGACAAGGATGGCAATCTGATCAAGCAGCTGACGGTCTCAAGAGCCCGCGAACTGATCGCGGACGGCACCATTGCCGGCGGTATGATTCCGAAAGTCGAAACCTGTATCGAAGCGCTGGACCAGGGAGTGGAAGGCGTCGTCATCCTCGATGGAAAAGTTCCCCACGCCGTTCTTCTGGAACTCTTCACCGACCGTGGCGCCGGGACATTGATCCGTCCGTGACAGGCAAAAAACCCATTCCCGACGAGGGCCCGCACAGTCACCAGCAGGATCTTCGCGTGTTCAAAGGGGTCGAAGCCTGGATCTTCGACCTCGACAATACCCTCTATCCTGCGGAGACTGACCTGTTCAGCCAGATCAACGAGCAGATCGCGAATTATGTCTCGCGCCTTTTAAGCCTCGGCAAAGAAGAGGCCATGGCGCAACAAAAGGCCTACTACCACCAGTACGGCACGACCTTGCGCGGCCTGATGCTGGAGCACGACATCGATCCAGACGACTTCCTGAAACACGCCCACGACATCGATTACTCCGGCATCGAGCCCAATCCCGACCTTGGCAAAGCCATCGCCGCCCTGCCCGGCCGGAAGTTCATTTTCACCAATGGCGACAAACCTCATGCGGAGCGGACGGCGGAGGCCCTCGGCATCACGGATCACTTCGAAGACATCTTCGACATCGTTGCCGCCGACCTGATGCCCAAGCCGAACCGGGCGACCTACGACATGTTCCTGCAGAAAACCGGCGTCTCTCCCGTTCGCGCCGCCATGTTCGAGGATCTGCAGCGAAATCTGGATGTGCCGCATCGTCTTGGAATGCGCACCGTCCTTATCGTGCCGGAAGGAACGCGCGACGTTTTCCGCAATGGCCTGGATCTTGAGAAAGAAGACAGCAGCCCGGTCGATTTCGTGACCGCCGATCTCACTCGCTTCCTCAATGCGGTGAGAGGCGCCCTGCAGAGTTAGGTCCTGCCGGACCGCGAGGAGGCACCGACATGACCCCACTTGCTCAGCGTCTCGGACGTCCAGCCGATGCCGGCTCCAGAACGCTGCGGGCCCTTCACCGCCGGCTGCCCTACATTTACCGTGCTCTTGGCAAGGGGCTGCCTGCCCGCGCCGTCACCGAGTTCCTCGCCTTCGGCATTAAGCAGGCCTATGCCTGCGTCTACGGCGGCCTGCTGCTCGCCCTGATCCTCGGAACCCGTTTCTTTTACCCGGCAGACATGCCCTTGACCCGCTATGACTTCCTGTTTCTGTCAGCGATCGCCCTTCAGGTCTGGCTCCTTGCCGCCAAACTGGAAACCTGGGACGAA
>JBNKOQ010000209.1:0-6286 GCA_050294735.1 Roseibium sp.
GCGCCATGGGCGCTCCGTCCTTTGCCATGCGCGCCATGCTTTCGCCTGCTGCAAGCTGTTCCTGCTGCGCTTGCTGCTCAGCCCGTTGTTGCCGCAGCTCTTCCAGCTCTTCCGGTGTTCGCAAGATCTTCGCGGGCAAGCCGAGAGAGCGCTGTGCAAGCTTCCTCTCTTCTTCCGGGTCGAGCCAGTCGGCGGCATCAGGGTTCGTTGCAGCCGCGCCGGTCTGATATTCCTTGAACGCGGCAAGCCCCTCGTAGTTCCCAGCCTCCCGCATCTGGTCAATCGGGGAGGTGGAACTTACGGTGATTTCGCCTTCGATGTTCGGCGGCGGGGCAAGCGGTGATCCCTCTTCGAAAGCCCCACGGCGCCCGATAATGTCAAATTCGCGATCAAACATGACCGGGTTCCCGGCCTGAATGTTCGTCGTAAATGGGCCGATCATATCGGCCTTCTCTTGAGCCCGAACCCTCGTCTCCGTTGCCGTCCGTCCGTTGCCATCAAGCAAGGTCTGCCAAAGGTCACCATAGAGGGAGACCCGTAGGCCTTCCTGCGATGCCTCTATCTTCTGGGCGTTGGCTCCCGGATTGATGGTGTCAATCATGGACCGGTAGAGCGGGCGGCCCTGCTCATCAATCAAGCCAGGATTGATCCTGCCAGAGTTGAGATTAAGCGGCTTTTCGACCTTGTGCGTTGCCAACGGCGGGCGGTTAGCGTTTCCGGCCGCGATCAGGTCTTCCTTCTGCAAAGCATTGAGGGACCGAATGTCACTCATCACCTTGGCTTGTGCCGGTGACCCGTAAGGCGAGGTTCCGTCCCTGTCCCACCGGCGGACAACAAGAGGGTATTGGAAATACCCACTGCTCTTGCAAATGTGCTTGGTTTCCGCCTCGAAGTGCACTGTTTCAAACCGGCTTTTCCTGATATCCGGAGCGCCTTCGTAACCGCCTTCCCGAAGCAAGCATGACTGCACAATAGTGTGCTTGTTGCTTCTGCGTTGCGGGTCGTTGGCATCGTCCTTGACCTTCTTCGAAACCTTGTCGCCGTAGTCTTTGGCGATCTGCCAGGCCTCAAGAGACCGTTCGCGGAAGAACCCAACATCATTCCCTTGAGCATCTACGATCAAATAGACCTCATAGAGCGGGATATAGCGGTAAAAGATCGGCGTTCGGATGCTCGAAAGGTCGGCTGTGTTGGCCTCGATGTAATTGACCCCCGTTCCGAGCTTGATCGTGGATGCCAGGCAAGACCGGTTGGCCAACGCAAAACCGGAGCGATCCGAGTAGCGAACGTTGAAGATGTGGTCGCGCAGCGTGTCGAAATACTCTTCATCCTGCTGGGACGGTTCAGGCGAAAGAGGATCGGCGTACTTGAGCCCGTGCCACATAAAGCCCTTGGGCATCGTCAGGCTTTCAATTGCTGACGTGAGCCGGTCCAGAAGCCAGACAGCCGTCCCGTCATAGAGCTTGCGTGAGCGCTGCCGAGCCGCCGACTTCTTCATGGCATCGACGCCAGAGAGCACAACACCCGCAGAGGTGTTGAAACCACGCTCCATGTCAGGCGCCGCATAGCTGACATAGGCCCGCCAATCGTCTTCGTACCCCAGGCGAGCGGCCTTTGCGGCCCCCAGCTCTAATTTGAGATCATCAACAACACCCATTATGCACGCCCCAGGGCTGTAACGGCACGCCTGGATGCGCCGCCATAGTTTGAGACGCCGAGCGGGCTCGTCAGTGTGGTTGCTCGGGTCGAGTAGGCCGAAGCACGGCGCCGACGCTCTTCTGTCTGGAGGCTTGCCGCCTGCCTGTCTGGATCTGGCTTGCGAGGTGGGGGCGGCGTATCCACCGCTTTAGGCTTAGAGCCGCCAAAAAGACACATGTTGAACCCTCACACGATCAGAGAAAGAAACGACAGCGCACCAGAGAAGACCGCCAAACACCAAAAGGCATTGCAAAGGCGATCCATAGCCGCATATCCGGCCACGCTGGCGAAGTAGGAGGCAGCGCAGCAGCATATTGCCGCCGCCGTTCCGCCTGTGTTGAGTGACAAGAGGTTTCCGAGAAACAGAAACACAATCGTCAAAGCGCCGTAGATGTAGACGCCAGGAAGATGATCAACGTTCATTTCAACCCCGCATACGCTTGGTTTATCTTGTCCCGCAAACCTGTAAGGCTGACGGGGCGAAGGGTGGAGAATTGACGCAGAGCCCTCGCACGAGCGTTTCGGGAGCTGACAGGCCGCCAGTCCAAAGCTTGCAAATCGCGGATAGGCTGGCGGGATGGCCACAGTTTAGGCTGTGCCTGTCTGCGAACCTTTCGGAGCTTGTTCATTTTGTTCCCCTTCTCGTATCCACGAATAGACCTCGAAATCCTCGCCGTTCCGCCCATACGAGCGAAGCAGCCCTTCACGATCAGCACCAAGGCTCCTTAGCCAGCGGTGCGACAAGTCATGATCAACGTGCGTGATCACCTGACAGCGGCGGCACCGCGCCTCAACCAAATCCCGGATAGACAGGAGGTGCCGTGTCATAAGAGGCACAGCCCGCTTGAAACGGTCGGTTCCGAATGCCCAGGCCTGCCAGTGGTCAGGATCGAAAGGTGCCGCATAGCTGAAGCCATAGGCAGCGATCGGTTGACCATCCAACCAGATAGACCAGACCATTCCGGGAACAGCCGTCCGCATCGCACACACCCCGAGTAAGCGCGTGTCCCATTCCTTCCAAAGGCAGGAAATTTCCTTGAAATCAGCTGCCCGCATGTTCGCCGCTATAAAGGAGGCGTCACGAACACACAGTTCATTGATCACCAATCGGCAAGCGGATCTTCTGCGGGCGCACTCGTGATCGAGCTTTGAGACGCCATCGCCCGCTTTACTATCGCCGCTCCGCGCCATGCCCACCCCATTACGATTGCGTCGGCTTCATCGGGTGACGAGCCGGTTCGCTTCTTGATTTCATCTTTGCTTTCGACCTGATATTTCCCGCCACGCTGAAGCGCCCCAGGGTCCCAGCGGTGGGTTGTCAGCTGCGCCTTCACTGTGGCAGACCGCTTGATAGCGATACCAGCCCCGCTTTTCGGGTGTAGCGCCTCAGCGAAGCGACCATACATTTCCGCCCGGAAGTTCTTGTATGGGATCTTGCTGTCTTTCGCAGCCGCGCCTGACGCTGCCGAGAATACGCACTTCTCAACCGGTATCCCGTTCTGACGGCTGAGGAAGCCGACCGTATCGCCGCCCCATCCTCCCGTTGTGTCGACCACAATCAAGGCGTTGTCCCGGCGTTCCTTGATCACAAGCGAGCCAACATCCGCGCCATCCTTGGTATCCACCCCCTTACGGACAATTGTCCCTTCAAAGCGGACACCATGGAGCGGAACAAGGCATGTTTTGTCCTTGCCGCCTTGGGCAACATCAACAGCCATCACGTCCATGGGCTTGCCAGCGTCAACCCCCTCGTCATACCGCTTGAAGGCCAGCTCCACCCACTCAGAGGGGATGACTTGCCACTCATGATCCTGACGGGCGGCCATGTAATCGCCGGTCTTGAGCGCCGTGCGCAGAGGCTCCGGCAGCTGGTCAAGCTGCGCATCGTAATCGGCACCGAGATAGGCGTTATCCGAGCGCTTGGCCGGGATGAATGTGCGGCTCTTCGGGGTCCTGATTTCCCCCTCAATCTCTACCGGGTCGGGCCCATCGACCCACACAGTACGGATGGCGTCCCCATCGTCCAGGAAGACCGCCCAAAGAAGCTCACCAGGCTTGACCGTCCCGAACAGCGGATGCAGCGGATCGAGCCACGGGCCAAACCATTCAATCAGGAAGTCCCCCTGCCCATTCAAAGGCGGGTTACTGGCGAGCAAGGCCCGACAGCGCTGGCCTTCACGTGTCGAGCGGAGCCACCCCATCACAAAGATGATTTTGCGGGGGTCCATCTGCGCAGCCTCGTCAAAGGCCTTCAAGTCATGGTCGCGCCCCTGCCAATCCTCTTCCGCCCCAGGCACGCCCAAATGACCAAATTCAATCATGCGCTCATCGCCAGCGACCCAGCGAGGCGGGTTGCCTACGATTTTACCCATGCCGGAAGTGCGCATGATGGCGTTCATACGCTCTATCAGGCCCTTACAGCTCTTGAGGCTATCGCGGAAGATCGCGACCTTATGGTGCGCGAAGAGGGAAAGACCGGCTATTAGGTCTGTCTTACCTCCACCGGCTGCGCCGCCGTAGTAGGTCAGATCCGCGAGGGAGAAATACCCCTCGGTTTGTGGCCCGTCTTGAGGCCGCCAGTAGTTGAACTGATCGAGGACACCTGCGCCGTCCAACTCCTGCTGCAACTTTAGCCGGGCATCCGGCGACATGGCGTCAATCCTCGCCGCTATCTGCTCCAGAACCGTTGCCATCTGTTGCGTTCCGTCCCTCGTATTCAGCCTGTGTAAGAAGCGCCATCATCGACAGGGCAATTTCGCCCGTGGATCGTGGCTTGACCTTGCCCGTTCCCCCGCCCTCTTCTTGCGGCGGAGAGAAGTCCGCTTGAATGTCCGACTTGTCGCGCCAGCCCGCCCGGTTCTTCATGTTGAAGATCCAGGCAGTGGCGTTGAAATGAGAGATCTTGCCAGCCGCACCAGCTCTACCGAGCCTTTCCCACCACAAAAGGCCACGCCTGGCGGCCTCTTCCAGTTTTTCGGGGGGGAAGTCATCCGGATACGCTTTCACGTAATGACGGATTGTCTTTGCACTCGCATCGGGGAAGCAGTCCATAGAGAACCCTTTCCCGATGTGCAGGCAGAACCTTTCACACACGGCCTGACGTTCTTCCGGCGTCTTCCACTTCTTTGCGAAGTCGTTGCCCTTTGGTGCTGGCATTGCCGCTCCCCTTGATGGTTTAGGCTTTTGCGCCGGAGCCTTCGCGGTGCAGCCGATCACGCAGGTTGAACCCGAGCAGCGGCCAGATGGCGCGGCAGGCGTCCTCATAGGCGAGGCGGCGGCCGATATCCGCGTTGAAGTTCTCCGGAGAAGCGCAGGCACTTTGACCGGTGACAGTGAAACCGTTCTTGAGGACGATCACACAGAAGGTAAGCAGCTTGAGCGGTACAGCGTCACTGACCGCTTGCGCTTCCACACCGCCCCGAAAGTGGCCGTCGACGCCATCCAGTGCGGAGAAATAGTGAATGCTCGACATTGATGCTTCGATGTCGGCAGGGGTGACACGCGGAGCAACCGCGCTTTTGCTCAGCTCAGCTTCCAACTCTTTGGTGTTCATCAGCTTTCCTTTCCAGTCACAAAAAAACCCGCTCTAAGGCGGGTGAGAGAACGAAACGAATGAGAGGGGTTACGTTACGGCTGAGAGATCCACCGCAGCCACCTCCTGCACGGTCGCGCTGGCGGAGATTGCGGCCTCCAGATTATTGGATGCCTGCCGAACAGCCTTGATCGCGGCCCAGGCTGTTTGTGCCTCCGCAAAGGCTGCTTGCAAATCAGCAGGCCAGCCGGTCGGGTCGGCCCCGTAGGTTACCGCTGCCTCAAGGCCCATCGCCAGCGTATTGCGCTGCTTGTACTCCGGCAGGATCGACAGAATTTTGGCTTCAGCCAGAGGCTTGATTTCCGCCAGACGCTCAGCCTGATAGGCCGCAAGATCCTTATCCGCGACCGAATAGACCGCTGTTGCAGTGTCGCCGTTGTCTGCGATCGTGCGACCTGTCACACGCTGCCACGGCTCAAGGGCGGGAACCGTGTCCAACAGGGGGACCAGGCGCTGGCCATCGTGGTCAACCCGGCCTCCTGGCTCATCGCGGGTGACGTTGGTCGCGCCCCAATAGTGAGCCACAGCACGGGGCACCCAGTGAGAGAACTCGGTGACGAAGGCGTTGCTAGCGTCGTATAAGGCCCATTGCATGATTTAGGCTCCTGGCTCATAGATTGCGAGATAGATATGCTGTTGATTTGCCGCGCTGTTGCTCAGTGAGAAGCCGGTAGCTGTCTTTGCGAAGTCCCCAACAGAGCTTGACGCGCTTTCCGCTGCCGACGAGTTGGCAAGTATTTCCTTTGGAAACCCCCGCGCAGCATCAAACATGCTCCAATTGCTGGCGACTTCAGATCGTCTGTCGAGCAGGAATTTAATGTCGCCGCCAACCGGAACAGTGGCAGCGCCGAGCCCGTCCGTCTGGTATTCACCACATTGGATGATGCCATCAGGATCGTGAGCGTGGACGTAAGCGACATATTCAATTCCTAATTGATTGACAAAAATTCCCCCGCCAACAACAAAACTTGTTTCATCTGCTAACGTATTATTCCA
>JBNKOQ010000210.1:0-6275 GCA_050294735.1 Roseibium sp.
CATCAGCTCTACGGCGTAAGGCTGAACGGTTGCCGCGGCCGGCTGAGGAACACGATCCCGGTCGACGAGTTCCGCGCGGTCAAGAACATAAAGCTGGCCGTTGACCATCTCGTCTGCCTGAACCGCAACATCGACGGCGAAGCGCGCTTCCAGATCGGACAGGTTCCGGCGCTTCTGGTTGAGAATATAAAGAGCGACCTCGGTTGAGGTGCGAATGATCAGATTATGAGTCGCGCCCTTGAGGAGGTTGTCTTCCAGCGACCGCAGCACGTGCAGGGCAACCGATTCTACAGAGCGGATCATGCCGGTGCCATGACAATGCGGGCAGGGGGTCGTCGAGCTTTCCAGAACACCCGTCCGGATACGCTGGCGCGACATTTCCAAAAGACCGAAATGCGAGATGCGTCCTACCTGGATGCGGGCACGGTCGTTCTTCAGGCAGTCCTTGAGCCTGCGCTCTACAGCTCTGTTGTTCTTGTTCTCCTCCATATCGATGAAGTCGATAACAACAAGGCCGGCCAGATCCCGCAACCGCAATTGCCGGGTGACCTCTTCGGCCGCCTCCAGGTTGGTCTGGAGGGCTGTGTCCTCAATGTTGTGCTCACGGGTCGATTTCCCCGAGTTCACATCAATGGAAACGAGAGCTTCCGTCTGGTTGATGACAATGTAGCCGCCGGATTTCATGGTCACTTGCGGCGAGAACATTGCATCGAGCTGCGGTTCGACACCGTAGCGGATGAACAGCGGTGAGGGGTCGCGGTAAGGCTGCACGTTCTTGGCATGGCTCGGCATGAGCATGCGCATGAAATCCTTGGCCTCGCGGTAGCCGTCTTCGCCGGCAACAAGAACCTCGTCGATGTCCTTGTTGTAGAGATCCCGAATCGACCGCTTGATCAGGCTGCCTTCCTCATAGACGAGGCAGGGGGCGCTGGATCGCAAGGTCAGATCGCGAACATTTTCCCACAGGCGAATCAGATATTCGAAATCGCGCTTGATCTCCGCCTTGGTCCGGCTGGCGCCGGCCGTGCGCAAAATGACGCCCATACCTTCCGGCACATCCAGTTCGGATGCGATCTTTTTCAGACGCTTGCGGTCGGTTGGCTGGGTGATCTTGCGGCTGATGCCGCCACCCCGTGCCGTGTTTGGCATCAGGACTGAATAGCGGCCTGCTAGAGACAAATAGGTTGTCAGAGCAGCGCCCTTGTTGCCGCGCTCTTCCTTGACGACCTGCACCAGAATGACCTGACGCCGTTTGATAACTTCCTGGATCTTGTACTGACGGCGGGACTGGCGGCGCGTTGGAACTTCCTCCATCGCGTCTTCAGCACCGACAGATTCGACCTGGTCCTCATCATCGCCATTATCGTCCGATGATCCCGCATCGCTATCGTCGCGGTCATCATCGTCGTCATCCGTCCCGGCAGATGCCGCGCTGGAACTCTCCGCGCTGGCAGCAGAGGACTCGTCGCCCGATTCAGACGCTGTGGTGTCTTCATCGCCGTCTTCAGCCGGTGCGGATACCGTTTCGTCCGCAGTGTTTGCAGCAGCTTTGGACCGGCGGCGAGGGCGGCGCTTCGGTTTTTCTTCAACCTCGTCGTCGCCCGAGTTGGCTTCGGATGCTTCCGCATCGAGCAAAGCCTGCCGGTCCGCGACCGGGATCTGGTAATAGTCAGGGTGTATTTCGCTGAAAGCCAGGAACCCATGACGGTTGCCGCCATATTCCACAAAGGCTGCCTGCAGGGAGGGTTCTACTCTTGTTACTTTCGCGAGATAAATATTACCGCGTAGTTGCTTTCTGTTAGCTGCTTCGAAGTCGAATTCTTCAACCCGATTGCCACGTACGACAACGACCCGGGTTTCTTCCGGGTGGGCCGCGTCGATTAGCATCTTGTTTGCCATTGATGTGAGTCTCCACGGAAGCCGGCCCTGTTGCGCTGAACTTGCGCAGATCGCCCGAAGCGATGCCGGCTGCCGTATTATGTGTGTCTAAGTGAATGATGCGGAAAACGGCGTTCGGCGCGGTCATGCAAAGAATACGAGCGGCCGCCAAAGCGGGGCCTGCTTGTATGTTCTTTGCCATTTGCATCGCGCGGTCCTTCGGGGGCACGCCGGCCCGTTTTGTTAAGTCGTTGCTCTTTTACATGAGATGCGAAGCGCGGTAAGAACCGTGTCGTGCCGCATTCATGCGTAACGGACTGGCGTCGATCCACCGTCAAAATCACTCGAACTGAATGTCATGGCGAGTGCAGCGGCGGGACGTTGCCCGGTCTTGTCGTTACCTATCCGCCAATGTATCCGGGCTTTGTCTGACAAGGGTAAGGCCTCATTTTTGGCCCTTGTCAGTGCCTTCGGAAACGATGACATGTGGAAAGGTTTAGCTTTCCGTCACCGGGGACGGTATCGATTTCAGACCGAAATCCGTAAGGTACTTTTACGGTCCATAGTGTGTCTTTGCAAGCAATGTGAATTGGGGACGTTTTTTTCACTGTTAACGCGGGGCGGATAGGATCGCGAAACAGGTGGTGTCTGCGAAGATGTTGGTTGCAAACGGATGGCGGATTCATTGACTAAAATGGGTGTGGTTGTGAAGCATTTCAATTTGCGGTCGAGTTTTCTATGTCTCTGCTACATCTTGTTTTTCATGGCTCTTTTTGCGTCTGCGTTACCGGTTGGCCCTGCGCTGGCTGCTCCTGAGACGGTCACCGCGAATCAAAAGCTTCCTACGATCATTGGCGCGCGTGTTGCGGGAGATGCTGTGCGGACACGTTTCGTGCTGGATCTTGATAGGCAAGTTGACGTTGCGATATCCGGACTATCCGATCCCTATCGCCTGATACTGGACCTTCCCGCTGTTCGATTCGATCTTCCCGCCGACGCCGGGCATGACGGGCGGGGTCTCATCAGTGCCTGGAGGTACGGGCTCTTTGCTGCCGGAAAATCGCGCATTGTGATCGACGTGACGGAGCCTGTTTCCATCGACAAGACATTTGTGCTGCCAGCCGTAGATGAGCAACCGGCGCGCATGGTGATTGATCTGGTAAAGACGACGCGGGACGATTTTGTCGAATTCGCCCGTGTCTCGCGGGAGAAACTGCAAGAAGCCAAGGTGGCGCCAAAGGGCGACAGGCTAACCGCGAATCAAGCCAAGGATGACCGGCCGATCATCGTGCTCGATCCCGGTCATGGCGGTATTGATACAGGAGCTAAAGGTGTTGCGGGAACTCTTGAAAAGGCCGTTGTTCTCGATTTTTCAAGTGTCTTGAAGCGAAAACTGGAAGAAACGGGGCGCTATTCCGTTCACTTGACCCGCGAAGATGACACTTTCATCCCTTTGGGCGACAGGGTCGAAATCGGCCACAAACTGGAAGCTGACCTGTTCTTGTCCCTCCACGCAGATTCGGTCAAACGAGGACGCGATCATGTCAGGGGCGCAACGGTCTACACATTGTCCGAGGAAGCCTCCGACGATCTTGCGCAAGAACTCGCCGAAACAGAGAATATGTCAGATATTATTGCGGGAGTGGATCTTCAGGACGAACCGGCCGATGTGACGGATATTCTGCTGGATCTGACCCGGCGGGAGACACGTAATTTTTCGGTTTTCTTTGCCCGGAGCCTGGTGTCGGAGATGAAAAGTGCCGTCCGGCTCATCAATAATCCGCAAAGATCCGCCGGTTTCCGGGTTCTGAAGGCTCATGACGTCCCTTCCGTCTTGATCGAGCTGGGGTACCTGTCAAATGAGCAAGACGAAAAGCTTCTGATATCGGATGGATGGCGGGAGAGAATGGCGACAGCCATAGTCGAAGCCATTGACGGTTTCTTCCGTCCGAGGTTTGCGCAAGAGGGCAGCAAAGCTGCGCGCAAGGGCGTAGAATAGGCTTTGCCTCAGCATCGCCATATTGGTGCAGGAGGTAGGCACATAAGCATTGGTGATAAATGGCACGCAAACGGTGCCTTCCTCGCAAGTCTTGTGTTAAGACCTGCGCCACAGCAACGGTCGGGGAAAGACGAGCCCGCGGTATGAAATTTCTGGTTAAGTTTTTTGGCTATCTGTTCGGCATTGGCGCAGTCTTCGGGCTGATCGCTGCCGCAGGCGTTTGGATCTATCTGCAACGCCTCAATGAAGATCTGCCGGACTATACAACGCTGAAGAACTACGAGCCGCCGGTCATGACCCGCGTGCATGCAGCCGACGGCAGCCTTATGGCCGAATATGCGCGCGAGCGGCGCATGTTCCTTCCGATACAGGCCATGCCTGATTTGTTGAAGGAAGCCTATATCTCGGCGGAAGACAAGAACTTCTACAAGCACATTGGCGTCGATCCTGAAGGTATCGCCCGTGCATTGGTGTTCTATGTCAAGAATTTTGGCACGAACCGCCGGCCGCAGGGGGCTTCGACAATTACCCAGCAGGTGGCGAAGAATTTCCTGCTGACGAACGACGTGAAGCTGGAGCGCAAGATCAAGGAAGCGATTCTGGCTCTGCGCATCGAACAGGCCTACACCAAAGACGAGATCCTGGAGCTCTATCTGAACGAGATCTACCTGGGACTTGGAGCTTACGGTGTCGCCGCGGCCTCGCTGATTTATTTCGACAAGTCGGTTCACGAGCTGTCGCTTGAGGAAATCGCTTATCTTGCGGCTCTGCCCAAGGCGCCGAACAACTATCATCCCTACCGTCACAAGAAAGATGCGATTGACCGCCGGAACTGGGTGATCGACCGGATGGTTCAAAACGGGTACGTGACGTTTGATGAAGGGGAAGAGGCGAAAGCCAAGCCTTTGACTGTGACCCCGCGCGAAACCGGGTCCCAGCTCTTTGCCGCCGAGTATTTCACCGAGGGTGTCCGCCGCGAGGTGGCTTCGATTTACGGCGAGAAACGCCTTTATGAAGGGGGGCTCTCAGTCCGCTCCACGCTCGATCCCAAGATGCAGGTTCAGGCCCGCAAGGCTCTTCACGACGGGCTGATCAAGTTCGACCATGAGCGCGGTGGCTGGCGTGGTCCGGTCGAGAAGATCTCGGCCACAGGCGACTGGGGCGTTGAGCTGAGCAAGATCGAAGCGCTCGAGGATGTGCCTGAATGGCGCCTTGCGGTTGTTCTCGATACGGAAGGCACCGTGGCGACGGTCGGCCTGCAGCCCAAGAAGCTGGTGAATGGCAAGCTGTCAGACGAACGTGTCACCGGAAAGCTTTTCCTTGAAACGATGAAGTGGGCGCGTGTTTCGGGCAAGACGCCAAGTGCGGTCAGCGACGTTTTGGCTCCGGGTGACGTGGTATACGTTGAGGAAAGCCCGGTTGCGCCGGGAAGCTTCGAGCTGCGGCAGATTCCGAAGGTTTCCGGTGCCATTGTTGCGATGGATCCTTATACCGGGCGCGTGCTGGCCATGGTTGGTGGTTTCAGCTTTGCGCAGAGCGAGTTTAACCGGGCAACACAGGCCTATCGTCAGCCGGGATCCTCGTTCAAACCATTCCTTTATGCTGCGGCTTTGGACAATGGCTATACGCCATCCTCCGTGGTCATGGACGCGCCGATTGAAATCAGTCAGGGACCGGGGCTTGGAGTGTGGCGGCCGCAAAACTATGGCCGCAAATACTATGGTCCCTCGACATTGAGAACCGGGATCGAGCTGTCCCGGAACGTCATGACTGTGCGTCTCGCTCAGGACATGGGCATGCCGCTGGTTGCCGAATATGCAAAGCGTTTCGGGATCTACGACAATATGCTGCCGGTTCTGTCGATGGCGCTTGGCGCCGGCGAAACCACGGTCATGCGCATGACGGCAGCCTATGCGACCATCGCCAATGGCGGCCGGCAAATCCGCCCGACATTGATCGACCGCATCCAGGACCGCTACGGCCGCACGATCTACAAGCATGACAGCCGTATTTGCGATGGGTGCACCCAGGACGAGTGGTCCGGGCAGGACGAACCGTCCTTGATCGATGACCGGGAACAGGTGCTCGATCCGATGACCGCTTACCAGATCACGTCGATGATGGAAGGGGTGGTCCAGCGGGGAACCGCGACAAGCGTTCGTGCTGTCGGACGGCCGGTTGCCGGCAAGACCGGAACCACGAACGAGGAAAAGGATGCCTGGTTCATGGGGTTCACGCCGGATCTCGCCGTTGGTGTCTTCGTCGGTTACGACACGCCGAAGCCCATGGGGCGCGGGGCGACCGGAGGGCATGTCGCCGCTCCGATTTTCACAGAGTTTGTCAAGGCAGCACTTGCGGGCAAACCGCCTGTCGAGTTCCGCGTGCCAAAAGGTCTGCA
>JBNKOQ010000211.1:0-6268 GCA_050294735.1 Roseibium sp.
AAGAAAACATGAACGTCACCTACACATCGTCGACCGGGGAGGTTCAAGCTTCCGGCACTGAAAAAAACCGGCCAGCCCGCAAGGTCATGCAGGCGATGACACGCGGTCTCTTGAATCGCTGCCCTGCCTGCGGCAAAGGCAAATTGTTTCAGGGCTATCTGACCACTGTGCATGCCTGCAGCGCTTGCGGCGAGGAAATCCATCACCACCGCGCTGACGATGCCCCACCCTATTTCACCATCACCATTGTGGGTCATATTATCGTGCCGGGTCTGCTGACCGTCGAAGTGCTCTATCATCCGGCGCTCTGGATCCACATGGTTCTCTGGCTGCCCCTGACGATCATTCTGTCGTTGGGCCTGCTCAGACCGATCAAGGGGGCTCTCGTCGGCCTCCAGTGGGCTCTCTACATGCACGGTTTCGATCCGGAAGTCTCGGAAGATCACCCCGAGCCGGATCCTGCAGCCCTTGTTGGATACAGACAGTGAGCCGCCACACATGAAAACCGGATTGGCCGCAACGCTCGGCAAGGACGAGCAGGCAGGAAAGCACCCCTATATCCGTCCGAAGGACGCAGCCACGCTGCTGATCCTCGACGGCAGCGGAGCCGATACCCGCGTTCTCATGGGCCGGCGCCATATGCGCCACACCTTCATGCCGGGCAAGTTCGTCTTTCCCGGAGGCCGCCTGGATCCTTCGGATTCGCGAATACCCGTTGCAGCAGGCTATCACCCGGCTGTGGAACAAAAGCTGTCGGATCAGCTCAAAGGCCCCAAAACCGATGCCCGTGTCCGGGCATTCGCGCTTGCCGCCATCAGGGAGACCTACGAGGAGGCAGGCCTGTTTATCGGCCGGCGCGCGCAAGCTGACGCCAAACTGCGCCTCGGCAAGGGATTTGAGGATTTCGCCAACCGCGGGATTCTGCCTGACCTTGAGCCCCTGCGCATGATCGCCAGAGCAATCACCCCGCCAAATCGCTCCAGACGCTTCGACACGCGTTTTCTGGCCGTGCCGGCAGATGCTGTAGCTGATCGCCTGGAAAGCGGCACAGGGCCGTCCGGAGAGCTTGAGGACATTGCGTGGCTAACGCTTGGGGAGGCCCGCTCGATGGATGAACTCCCGATGATCACACGGCGGATTTTACAGGACCTTGAAGAACGTCTCGCCATTGATCCGGACCTTGCACCGGAATCACCCGTTCCGTTTTATTTCTACCGAAGTGGCGACTTTCAGCGGACCCTTCTCTGAACGGCGCATTTCAACCCCGGAAACATGGCCTCAAAAGAAGGAGGTTTCCGGGATATTTCAGGCAATGCTGCAGCAAAGCTTGACTTTGCTACAGCTATGAGTACTTTGCCCGCTGATTTCGGAAATCTGGGGCAAATTGATCGCCAGCGACCCTGGCCACAAGAACCGTTTGCTCAATCATACAAAACAGGATCGAAGGCCATGGCCAAGGCGACCACAATCAAGATCAAGCTTCTCTCCACGGCCGACACCGGCTTCTTCTACGTCACCAAGAAAAACTCCCGCACCATGACCGAAAAGATGGTCATGCGGAAGTACGATCCGGTTGCCAAGAAGCACGTGGAATTCAAGGAAGCGAAGATCAAGTAATTCTTGATCAAGCGTTGAATACAAAAAAGCCCGCCGGATTTCGGCGGGCTTTTTCGTTTGCTCTATATAGCGGCTATCAGATCAGGCAGCAGCCACCTGATCGAGAAACTGCTCGACCTCGCCCTTCAGAGACTTGGTCTTGCTCCCGACCTCGCCTGAAGCCGCCAGAACCATTTCGGCGGACGTGGATGTCTGCCCCACGGCCTGGGACAGCTTCGACATGCTCGAGGAGACGGATGTCGTCCCCGCAGCTGCCCGCTGCACGTTCTGGGAAATCTCGGTCGTTGCGGATCCCTGCTGTTCCACAGCCGAGGCGATCGTGGTGGTGTAGTTGTTCACTTCCTGCATGATCTCGGTGATTTCGGCGATGGCCTGAACCGACTCCCTGGTCGCTCCCTGGATCGCCGCGATCTGCGCGCCGATCTCTTCAGTCGCTTTCGACGTCTGGGTCGCCAGTTCCTTCACCTCGGATGCAACCACCGCAAAGCCTTTGCCGGCTTCTCCCGCCCGGGCCGCCTCAATGGTCGCATTGAGGGCCAGAAGATTGGTCTGTTCGGCGATTGCCTGAATAAGTGTCACGACCTCGCCGATCTTCGTTGCCGACGCAGCCAGCCCTTCGACTTTTTCATTGGTGACGCGGGTTCCTTCCGTCGCCCGGCCAACCACTTCCGTTGTCTGCGCGACCTGACGCGAGATTTCACCAATGGAGGCTGCCAGCTCTTCGGCCGCACTGGCAACCGTCTGCACGTTCTGTGTCGCTTCGTCCGAAGACCCGAGGGTCTCATCTGCGTAACCGGCACTTTCCCGGGCCACTTCGGTCAGTGACTTGGCCGTTGTATCCAGCCCAACAGCGGTTTCCCCAACGGATTCAAGAAGGGTTGCAACTGTGGAACGGAACCCGGTGATCAACTGTTCGATGCGGGCCTGACGTTCTTCCGCCGCCGTATCATTGACATCCTGCTGCCGGGCAAGTTCCGCCCGCTCGAGGGATTTCTGCCGCAGGGTCGCAACCGCATTCGCCATCTGGCCAATCTGATCCGTCCGGCCAGTATGCGGAATATCAATATCCAGTTCGTCCTCTGCGATCCGGTCCGTGATCTGGGCAAGCTGTGTCACGGGACGCAGCAAGTAGGCCGTTATGAAGAGGATCAAAAGGACAGAAATAACAACAACCGGAAGCGCCAGCATTGTGAACTTGCCCATCAGCTCCGACACGTTGGCGAGGATCGCCGCTTTTTCGACGCCGGCATAAAGAATGCCGATGATCTCATTCGATGGCGTGAAGATCGGCTGATAGATGGTGTAGTAATCCTTGCCAAGAATGGTCGCCTGCCCCTGGAAGGTCTTGCCGCTGGTGACGACCGGGTACACTGCGCCCTTCTGACCAAGAGGCGTTCCCACAGCGCGCTTGCCATCAGGTTTGATGATGTTCGTGGTTTTGCGCCAGAAGTCCTTGGTTTCCGGGTCCCAGGCAAACACCGTTGCCGTTTCGCCAGTCATCTTCCCGATGGAATCGATCATCTCATGGGACGTAAACTCAGGCAGTTCAGCAATCTCGATCCGGCTCACGTTGCCGTCACCGTTCCAGCTGACCTTCACATCATCCACACGCTCGTGCAGCAAGGTGGCGGCAACCCGCAGGTTGATATCCTGCTTGGCCAGAGCCCCCTGGATCGCCTGGTTATCGGCTACCGTGTAAACGATAAAGCCAACAACGAGCATCGCGAGAGCAAGAAATCCGCCACAAGCGACCGCCATTGCAGTCGTCATCTTCATTTTGGATAATAAACGTACCATCTGGAACACCATGAAAGGGTTAATTATTTTTCAACCCTACGGAATCCGCATTAATACTAAGTAAATCGACTTTTTATGAGACTTACACTCAAATTATAATACTTCACTTGCTTCGGGATATATTTTTCCCTGAAAGCGCGCCCAGGTGAAGAAACGAACAATAACACATAAAAACAACACAACCTTACGTCAACCGGCCTTAAATAGACCCGTTCAGCTGACAATCATAATTTGAAGAAAAGGTGGTCGGCGGGAAACAAGCATCGAGGAGGCCACTCTTCGGCTGCTGCCACGCCGACCTGCCCCACGGACCCAGGAGATGCGGCGGACCTAGGCGCTCCGTAGGGAAATCTGTCGCTTGGAGCGGATTGGCAATCGTCAGCAAAAACAGGAGCTGATCAACTAGGCGCCACCCTACTAGAGTAAAACAGGAAATCAACCTGAGCCCGCGACTTTGCACAATCCTCGTGGGATCTTAGTAAATTCGTAACCTTAATATACTTGGCAAACGGGCATCCTAGATCGCTTTCCGATCAATTAGAACCATTTGATGAGAATATCCGGTTCACTCGGCAAGGCGCGCCGCGAAGCGCGATGCGGTGCATCGGGCAAGCGGCGTAACGCTGCCGATGGGCCGGATATTCTCACCCATAAAAGAACTGAACTTTATGATAAACAACAGGAATTGGGCCGGTCGGCTTTGCTCTCCAGCGTCGTTGGCCCACCCTTGTGGTGGGATACACCATGGCGGGCGAACCGCCTCGCTAGAGAGCAAAGCCGCCCCGGTCAAATGACCCTAATTGATCGGAAAGCGCTCTAAGCGCCCGGCAGTGGCCCGTTACCGTTCAGGCATCTCCGAGATAGGAACGAACCGTCTCCAGAAAACGGGCAACGGAGATGGGCTTCGAGATATAGGCCTCGCAACCGCCCTGCCGGATACGTTCTTCATCCCCTTTCATGGCGAAAGCCGTCACGGCGATCACCGGGATGGTGCACAGATCATCGTCTTCCTTGATCCATTTGGTCACTTCAAGACCAGATACCTCCGGAAGCTGAATATCCATGAGGATCAAATCCGGATGATGGGACCGCGCCAGTTCAAGCGCCTCTATCCCTGTCCGTGTTTGCAGCGTATCGTAGCCGTGCGCTTCGAGCAGGTCATGAAACAGCTTCATGTTCAACTCGTTGTCTTCCACGATCAGCACGGTTTTCGCCATTGCAAGGCCCTTTAGATCCGGCTCTCGGCCGATAAATTGTCAGTTGAATGCACCTCACCGCTGTTCAGCAGTGACACACCCCACACTCCACAGTAGCGTCCCTTTTAACGTGGAATCGTTTCGGAAAGGCAAAAATTCGCAATGCAAGGCAAGTCAGCTTCAGCCATGTCCTTTGATAAGGCACAGGAAATCGCAACCGAGGCCCTGTTGCATTTGACCCGCGAGCCGGAACAGGTCGGGCGTTTTCTTGCTGTCTCCGGAATTGGGCCGGAATCGATTCGCGATGCGGCGGAGGAACCGGGGTTCCTGGCCGGGGTTCTGGAGTACTATATGGCTGACGAAGCCCTGCTGCTGACCTACTGTGAAAACACCGGAATACGGCCAACCATGATCGCCGCGGCCCGCTTCGCCCTCGCCGGAGATCCAGCCGACTATGCCTGAACCTCATCCTGCATCCCGTAACGTTCTTGACCAGATCGCTGCCCTGCCCCGATCCAGCCGCCCGCTGGTCATCTGTGATGTCGACGAAGTCGTCCTGCACCTCATCAAGCACCTTGAACAGTATCTTGAGGCAAACGCCCTCACTTTTTTGAAGCACACATATAAGTTCAACGGGAATATCGCCCGCAAGCAGGACCGGATAGCGCTGTCCAGCGACGAACTACGCCGCCATCTGGAACGCTTTTTCGACGAGGAATGCCACCGCCAGGAGGTTGTTCCGGGCGCACAGAGCGGCCTTGCCCGAATTGCGGACAGTCACGAGGTCATCCTCCTCACCAACCTTCCCGGAGCGCACAACAAAGCTGTGCGCGAAGAATTGCTCGCAGGTTTCGGCATCTCCTATCCGGTCCTGACCAATTCCGGCCCAAAAGGCGGCGCCGTCGCGGCCCTGTCGGCGGGACGGCCCGCCCCTGTCGTCTTCATCGACGACAGCCCGGCCAATCACGCCTCAGTGCATGCCAGCCTTCCTTCGGCAAGGCAGATCCAGTTCATCGCCGACGAGCGGTTCCGGAACAGCATTGACCGGGAACCCCACATCGACCTCCTAACCGGCGACTGGACAGAGACAGCCGACTTCGTGGCCGCTATTGTGGAGAACGCCTGACCCCGGCAACGGGCTCTGGCCAGCACGACCATGACGCGGACATGCCGATGACACAGGACACCGCAGCCAGCCCCCTCGCCCAATCCGCTCTTTGCCGGGACTGCGGCACGCGTTTGCCGCTCACCCGCAGCCGGTGCCCGCACTGCGGCAGCCCCCGGCTGCTGAAGCACGCGGAACTCGACCGCCTGACCATCGCCCATATAGATTGCGATGCCTTTTATGCATCGGTGGAAAAACGGGACAATCCGGAGATCCGCGACCTTCCGGTGATCGTCGGCGGTGGCCAGCGCGGCGTTGTCTCAACCTGCTGTTACATTGCCCGGATATACGGCGTGCGCTCGGCCATGCCGATGTTCAAGGCCCTTGAAGCCTGCCCAGATGCTGTTGTGGTCAAGCCGGACATGAAAAAATACGCCCGGGTCGGGCGCGAAATCCGCGAACGCATGCGCGCCCTGACCCCGCTTGTCGAGCCGATTTCCATCGACGAGGCCTTTCTGGACCTGACGGGCACCGAGCGTCTCCACCACGCCAG
>JBNKOQ010000212.1:0-6242 GCA_050294735.1 Roseibium sp.
GGGATCCCATTCCACCAACCACGACCACGACGAAGGACAAAACCAGGAAGTCCATTCCCATGTGGTAATCGGGGGGAAGAATTGGGGTGTACATGACACCGGCAAGGCCCGCGACCACAGCCGCTATGGCGAAGACAATCGTAAACCGGCGTTCAATGTTGATGCCCAGCAATCCGACTGTTTCACGGTCGGCCATACCAGCCCGAACAACCATGCCGAACGTTGTGAACTGCAGAAACGCGAAGACTGCGGCGATAATAACACCGGAGAACAACAGATAGACCATGCGCCACCAGGGATAAACGATCGTTCCCGGGTCAAAGCCCAGCATAGCGCCGATATCTGCCGCGCCCCGCACCATTTCAGGTGCAACCTGCGGAATCGGATTGGCACCGAAGATCGCCTTGATGATTTCCTGCAGCACAATCGCCAGCCCGAAGGTGACCAGGATCTGATCGGCATGCGGACGGGAATAGAAGTGCTTGATCAGCCCGCGTTCCATGATGAAGCCGACCAAAAGCATGACCGGGATGGCCAGCAGGATCGAAACAGGAACAGAATAATTCAGAATCCAGGCCCCGAAATCGCCAAGCAAGGCCTCGATATAGGGCGTGCGCACTTCGAGAGGCGTTCCCCAGGCCGTCGTGCGCTCAGGGTCGAGCACGACCTTTTCAAGGCTCAGGAACTTGTTGAAGGTAACCGCACAAAAGGCCCCCAACATGAACAGCGCACCATGGGCAAAGTTGACCACCCCCAAAGTGCCGAAAATAAGGGTCAGACCGAGAGCGATCAGCGCGTAGGCTCCACCCTTGTCCAGACCGTTCAGAAGTTGAAGAAGAATTTCATCCATCGGTTTTGCCGGAGTTTTTTTCGGCTACAAGCCGTGACCCTGTAGGGAGGCGGCCGCCAGAGATGGCGGCCGCCCTTTGACTTTCAGGCGTTCTTAGGCGCCGTTGTTGCAGGTGCCGAGATCACCGGCCACATCAGCCATGTCCGGTGCATATTCGACCTGCGCACGCGGGGTGACTTCCACCACTTCCAGAAGGTCGAACTGCGAGGACGGGTTTTCCTTACCCTTCACCACAAGAACGTCCTTGAAGCACTGGTGGTCGGCGCCGCGGTATGTGGTCGGACCATTGCCCATACCGTCGAAGTCGAAGTCTTCAAGCTGCGCGGCGACAGCACACGGCTCAAACGTTCCGGCGCGCTGACATGCATCCGCATAGAGGATTGCCTGACAGTATGTGGTGTGAGCTGCCTGGCTTGGCGGGAAGCCGTACTCCTGGCCGAACGACTTGACGAATGCCTGGGAGCCTTCGTCGGTCAGGGACCAGTTCCAGTTGGTCGAACCGAAGATGCCCTTGATCGCATCGCCGGCACCCTGTGCCATCAGACGCGAGAACAGCGGAACGACGATCTCGAACTGTTTGCCGTTGACCATCTTGTCACGCAGACCGAACTGAACGGCCTGGGTCAGGGAGTTCACCATGTCCTTGCCGTAGTGGTTCAGGACCAGAACATCGGCGCCGGAATTGAGAACCGGTGTGATGTACTGCGAGAAGTCGCCTGCGCCAAGCGGCGTGCGGACGGCGGCAGTTGTTTCCCAGCCGATCTGCTCGGTGTACTTCTTGATCGACCCTTCCTGAGACCAACCCCAGGTGTAGTCGGCTGTCAGGTGATAGGCCTTACGGTCGGAACCGAATGCATTCTTCAGCACCGGAGCAAGGGCAGCACCGGTCATTTCCGTGTTGAAGAAGTGGCGGAAGCCGTTGGCCCGGCGATCCTTGCCCGTGGTGTCGTTGGAGTGTGTCAGACCGGCCATGAAGATGACGCCGGCTTCCTGGCACAGAGACTGAACGGCAATCGCCACACCAGAGGAAGAACCACCGGTGATCATGATCGCGCCGTCTTTTTCAATCATGCGCTTGGCAGATGCACGGGCAGCATCAGACTTTGTCTGTGTATCACCCGTTACGTAAGCGACTTTCTTGCCGTTGATGCCATTGCCGCCGAGAGCCTTGGACGAGAAGGTGTTCAGCATGCCGCCGTCGCCCTCACCGTTGATATGCTTCACAGCAAGCTGATAGGCGCGCAGCTCATCAGCGCCTTCGTCGGCGTATGCGCCAGTCTGCGGCACGTTGAAACCGAAGGTGACTTCGCCGCCCTTTGGCTCGTTCAGATACGGAGCCGACCAGGCAGAGCTGGTGAAGATGGTCGGAGTTGCGAGAGCAACACCGCCAGCCGTCCCGGCGCGCAGAATGGAACGGCGACTAAAAGGTTTATGAATAAGGGTCATGCTTTCCTCCCAGAAAGGCCCAAAAGCCTACATCAAAGTCCGCATAAGAATGCAGAGTGCTAACAGATCAGCCAACATTTCCGGGCTCGTCACGAGCTCATTTGCCGAAGAAACTGCAAGCTGAACGCGACTGTAAAAAGCGTATATCACTCAAGCAATACGACTATCGGTGGGTCTCCCGCCACCGTGATCAGAACTACACCGGAACAAGGAAATATTTACGCTCTCCGCGCCGCCAATTGACGCATCGCACTATTCATAATGTCATATTTTGTCTGGCTTTTTGGATATTTTTATTGCGACGCAACATTGAACACACTGAAAAGGCGTCAAAATAACGTGGCATCAACTTATCCTAAAGTCATACAGGCCGGAGGCTGATCGGCGATGCAAAACACGCTGCAAGGCCGCCAAAGCCCGCCAAAGCCCGCCAAAACCCGATGGAGAGCCAGAAACCTGTGAGAATCATTGGCTTATGATCTCTGACTGCTATGCTCCTGAGATCGAAAGACGAGTTGGACGGACTAAGCCTTGCCCCATCGTATCCAGACCCTTGAGCAACTTGAAGAGATCTACGGTCAGCCGGCGATAGCCTCGACTGCAAAAGTCAGTGACCGGGTGACCCCAAAGTACCGTCAGATGATCGAGGCTTCGCCGTTTTGCGCCCTGGCGACCTCAGGCCCCGAAGGACTGGACTGCTCCCCGCGCGGCGATGCCGGTCAGTGCCTTGTCATCCACGACGAGAAAACCCTGCTGATGCCGGACCGCCGGGGCAACAACCGGATCGACTCCTTGCGCAATATCGTCCGCGACCCGCGCGTTGCCCTGATGATGCTTATTCCCGGTTCCGGCAGCACGCTGCGCGTCAACGGAACGGCAGATCTCAGCACCGACCCTGCCTTGCTGACCTCCCTCGCCATGCAAGGCAAGGAGCCACGCTGTGTGATCCGGATTACGGTTGGCGAAATCTACTTCCAATGCGCCCGGGCCGTCATGCGCGCCAAACTCTGGGATCCCGCAACCCAGATAGATCCGGCCAGCCTGCCAACACCGGGGCAGATCCTTGCCGAGATGTCCGGCGGAAAAGCCGGCGGCGAAACTTATGACCGCGAATGGCCGGAGCGCGCCGCCAAGTCCATGTGGTAGGCCTCCATAAACAATGACCCTTACCCCGCTGCTGGATTCAGGATCCTTCATCAGCTCCCACGCCCTCGCCGCCTTGACCGCCCTTGTTCTGGGCACGGTTCAACTCGCCGCGCCCAAGGGAACGCTCAATCACAAGGTCACCGGGTACATCTGGGTGGCCGCAATGTTCTGGGTCGCGGTATCGAGCTTCGCGATTCACACCATCCGCCTGTTCGGCCCGTGGAGTCCGATCCACCTTCTGTCCGTTCTGACGCTGGTCAGCCTGCCTGCAGGTATATATGCCGCCCGCAGAGGTAAAATAGCGACCCACAAACGCGCCATGCGAAGCCTGTTTTTCTTTGCCCTGATCGCTGCTGGCCTGTTCACCCTTCTGCCCGGCCGCATCATGCATGACGTCGTCTTTGGATCTACCTGAGTTTTTCAGACAAAAGCCGCATCGCCAAAACGCCGAGCCATGTGGCGCAAAACCATCTCAACACTTTCCTCGCGCCGGTCCGTTCAGCAAGCCATCCACCGACACGGGAACTCGCGAAGATAAAAATAAAATCACTTATAGCGAAAATCACCACCAATGCCGCGGCGAGACAAATCAGCTGCGTGGAGACCGCCAGATTGACGTCGTGGCGAATCCAGATTTGCAGATAACTGGCGAAAAATCCGATTGGCAGCGGATTGGTGATCTGAAACAGAAACCCTCTGCGGAAAGACACCAGCAAAGGCGCGGAAAGCTCATCCGGTTCCCTTCCATCCGGAGTCTGCGTTGCGCCGTTGCGCAGGGAGCTTTGGCGGTCAGACCCGCGCAGCATGCTTATAGCCATCCAGCCAAGATAGATTATGCTGACCCAGCGCACAGTCTCCAGCAGAGCTGGGGCCAGCGCGAGCAGGAGATGGAAGCCGAAAACGACCAGAGACAAAGCGGGCAGATTTCCTGCCTGAACTCCGAGAGCCGCCGCCATCCCCGCCGCTCGCCCGTCTCTCAGGGTGATCATACTTAAACGGACCTGCACTGGACCAGGTTCGAAAGCGGCTGCAAACGTGAAAAAGACAAAGGCGCTATAGAAAATCAGAAAATCCAAGAGACCCGCGTCCTCTGTCGACCTCGCTTTCAACACCCGCAAAAGTAGCAGATTTACACCAACGCCTCAACTGCAACGCCTTTCCGGACGCCAAGATTCGCGGTTTGATCAAAGACGGCGGACAGGAAACCGGATGACCAAAACTTCACTTTGATTGCAAGGCAAAGTCCCCATATTACTGTCCATCAGAACAATGAAGGATTCCACATGCCTACCAATCCGCTTTTCAGCGGATCGCCAAGCTTTTGCAGGACAAGGATAATCTTGGACTAAACACGGAGCAGCTGCGTGTCCTGGAGCGCTATCGCACGCCACAAGGATATCCGGGAGCACCGAAAGACCATGATTCTTCTGTTTATCGGAGCCTTGGGAATTGCAGATCTTTTCACCCTATTGCCCAGTAGGGTCATGCATAGCGTGGTCTTTGGAAGCTAGAACATGACAAATCTCATCATCCTTTCCGGCTGTTCTGGTGGCGGAAAGTCTACTCTTCTCAAAGAGCTCGAAAGCCGAGGGTACTCAGTAGTCCCCGAAGCCGGGCGCCGGGTGGTCGCAAGCGCCATGGCTGAGGGAACGAACGCCCTGCCCTGGGTGTCGCCAGAAGCATTTGTCCGGGCTTGCGTAACATTGCATCTGGAGGATCTGGAACAATTGCCTCAGACCACACAGCCAGTGTTTCTAGACCGCTCTGCAATTGATACCATCACCTATTTAAGCTTCAAAGATCTGCCGATTCCTCCCGACATTCGGGAAGTTCTACATCAATCGCGATATTCAAAGCTTGTGTTCTTGACGCCCCCCTGGCCGGAAATATTCGAAACTGATGCGGAACGGCAAAAATCTTTTGAAGAAGCTGTTCTCGAGTACCAAAACCTCCACACATCCTTCAAGCGGCTTGGGTTTGAGATTGACATTCTCGCTCAAGCACCAGTCGGCGAACGAGCCGATTACATTGAGGCAACCTTGGAAACAAAGTCTGCGCTCTTGGAATAAAGCGCCCGCCGCGCCATATCTTACGCAACACAACAAAATACGTCCCGAGGATCTTCCATGACCAATAATCCGCTTCTGATCGAATGGACAACTCCGTTTGATCTGCCTCCCTTCGGCGACATCAAACCGCAGCACTTCTCAGAGGCTTTCGACGAAGCCATGGGTGATGCGCGGGCAGAGATCGACGCCATCGCCGACAATCCGGAAGCGCCGACATTCGAGAACACCATTGAGGCACTGGAAAAATCGGGCGAGCTGCTGACCCGCGCCGCCCGGACCTTCTACAATCTGACTGGCGCGCACACCAGTCCGGAGCTTCAGGCCATCGAGCGGGAGATGGCGCCGAAGTTCGCCAAACACGGGTCGGACACTTTTCAAAACGAGGCGCTCTTCCAGCGGATCGCCAAGCTTTGGCAGGACAAGGACAATCTTGGACTGAACACCGAACAGCTGCGTGTTCTGGAGCGCTATCACACCATGTTCCAGCGGGCCGGCGCCGGTCTCGATGCAGACGGCAAAGCCCGCATGGCGGAGATTTCCCAGCGCCTGGCCAGCCTTGGCACCCAGTTCGGCCAGAACGTCCTGAAGGACGAGGCCGATTACAAGCTGGTGCTGGACAGCGAAGAGGAGCTGGCGGGACTGCCGGACTTCCTAATCGCAGCAGCCGCGGAGGCCGCCAGGGATCGTGGCCTCGACGGCAAATATGTCATCACCCTGTCGCGCTCTTCCAT
>JBNKOQ010000213.1:0-6209 GCA_050294735.1 Roseibium sp.
GACAAATCCTTTGCCAGAGCCGGATTCTGAAATCCGTCATCCATGATGAGGAGGTCGATGCCGGCGCTTTCCGCCAGCTTTGCCCCGAGCAGCCGGTCTGCAGAAACAATAGTCGGGGCCGCCTCGGCCAGAAGCAGGGCTTCATCCCCGACAACCTCGGCGCCATGCTGTTCCAGATCGACCTGCAAAGGCCCTTTCGCGCGGCCGCCATAGCCACGCAGAAGAAACCCCGGCGTGAAGCCCTCAGCTTCCAGCCGGTCCGCCAGACGCAGGGCGAAGGGCGTTTTGCCGGCGCCTCCCAGAACAAAATTTCCGATACAAACCACAGGCAGCGCCGAATGCCCGCCCGGCTTCTGCAGCATCCTGCGTCCGGAAATCCGGCCATAGACCAGACCCGGCAAGGCCAGCGCCAAAGCCTTCCATGACGAGCGCTTGTGCCACCAGAAGTCCGGCGCCTGTCTCATGTTCATTAGGTCTCCTTACCGGAACCCGGCGAAGATGGCAGATAAGGCTCAAGAAGATCAAGCGTGCGCTCCAAGGCCCCCCGGCCGCTATCGATGATCTCCCGGGCAGCGCGCGCCTGAACCTGACGCGCCTCTTCATCCTGCAAGAGCCTCGATATTTCCCCGGCCAGCTCACCGGGATGATCGAGCCGGAGCGCCCCTTCATCCTGCCACAAAGACTTGTAGACAGGCCGTGCGTTGGCCACCTTCGGCCCGGTCATGATAGCCGTATCGAATGCCGCTGCCTCAACCGGATTGTGGCCTCCAGCATCACTGAAGGACCCGCCGAGGAAGACCACCTCCGACAGCGAATAGAACAGGCTCATTTCCCCCAAAGTATCGCCAAGATAGACTTGGGTTCCAGCCTCTACCGGATCTCCGGCACTCCGGCGGGCCACGGAAAGGCCCAGTTCCTCAATCAAGCCGATGATATCACCCGCCCGTTCCGGGTGACGTGGAACCAGAAGGAGCAGCAGCTCCGGGTTTGCCGCAAGCAAATCCCGATGCGCGGACAGAACAATCTGTTCCTCGCCGGGATGGGTCAGCGCGGCCAGCCAGACCGGGCGTCCGGCTATCATGGATTTCAGGTCCTCGAGCCCTGCCGGATCGGGATCGGCCGGAACAGAGTCGAATTTCAGGTTTCCCGGCTGCCCCACCCTTGCGCAACCAAGCGTCTTGAGCCGTGCCGCTTCCGCCGGGCTTTGCGCCAATGCCACGGCAAACTGGCCGAAAATGAACCGCGCGGACCTAGGGACACGGGACCACCCCCGGAACGAACGTTCCGACATGCGGCCATTGACCAGGCACAAGGGACAGCCATGCGCCCGCAGACTGAGGAAACAGGCAGGCCAGATTTCCGACTCCACCGTTATGGCGAGGTCCGGACGCCAGGCTTTCAAAAACCTGTTCCAATATTGCGGGCAGTCAAAGGGGGCGTACTGATGCACCGCGCCGGATGGCAGCCGTTGCCGTGCCAGCTCCGCGGAGGTGCGTGTTACCGTCGTCAGCAGAACCTGGATATTGCGCCCGGTCAACACCTCGATCAGCGGCAGGACAGATGTCGTCTCGCCGACACTGGCCGCATGGATCCAGACCAGAGGCCCGGCAGTGCGGGCAAGGCCCGGAGAGCCGAATTTCTCGCCTGACCGTGTGGTATCGTCCTTGCCGGTCCTGCACCGGATGAAATGCAAAAGGCGGTACAATGGACCAGCCAGCCGCGCGAGCAACAGATAGAGCATTACCGGGATCGGGCAACGCTCAGCCATCGCTGCGCCCTACCAGCTCATAGGCCCGACGCGTTGTCGCGTTCAGCCCGGCTTCGACCGCCTTGCGGCACGCCTCCAGGGCCTCGTCGTCCGCCTCGGGATCGACATGAATCATATCGCCGATCACGATGGCACCACGGCCGAACGGCAGATTGATGCTGGCCTTGTCCCATGAGTTCAGCTCGATGCTGCGGCTGGTCGCCACCGCAACCGGTATGATCGGTCGGCCAGAGTGCTTGGCAAGCTGAACAATGCCCGGCCCCGCAACTCGAGCCGGCCCTTTCGGCACATCGGCGGTCAAAGCGACATTTATGCCGTTGCGAAGAGCCCGCATCGCTTCGATGAAGCCGCGCATCCCGCCACGCTTGGAAATCTGGTGCGCCTTCTGGCTGCCCGAAGCCCGGATCAGGCCAAGGCCGAGTTTTTCCGCCGCAATCGCATTGATTTCCCCATCGGCCGAGCGCGAGATCATCACGCTGACATCCCAGCCATCGGGCCGGATGAACGGCGCCATGAAATGCTGACCGTGCCACATGGCGACAACCGCCGGCAGATGCTCTGGCAAGCGCTCGTAAATCTGCGGTGGATCCACCACAAAGCGGTTCGTCCTTCGGACAAACTTGAGATAACCGGCAAGGAAAGAACCGACAGCCTTCAGAACGGCAGGATGACGGCCTAATCGTTTTAACATCGATGCAGTGTCCAATAGGCCCAGGTCATTGATCGACCAGTGGCGCCTGATGATCAGCCAGTGGCTTCAGGGTCGAGCAGGCGGTGCATGTGCACGATGAAATAACGCATATGCGCATTGTCGACGCTCGCCTGGGCCTTGCCCTTCCAGGCAACATAGGCTTCGGCGTAGTTCGGATAGATCCCGACAATGTCCAGTCCATCCAGATCGCGGAAGGTCAGCCCGTCCGGGCTTTCCAGTTCGCCGCCAAATACCAGATGAAGGAGCTGCTTGGGCTCTGTGGCTTCGCTCATGGCTCTAATCTCGCAAGTTTGCGTTGTCTTGGGCAATCACCCGACCAGCCGGGACAGGGTCTCGCATACCGGGGCAATCAGGCGCTCCGGAGCCGCGATCAGCGCCGGGTGGCGCGTGTCCGGCTTGTTGTAACGAATGCCCTTTCCGGAGAAATCGGTCAGTCTGCCGCCCGCTTCCTGCACCAAAAGATCCGCCGCTGCAAGATCCCAATCGCTTGCCGCCGCTCTTGCAGCAGCGACATCGACACGCCCGGCGGCCACAATCGCAATCCGGTAGGCCAGCGAACGGATGTTCGGCGAGCGCTCAAAGCCCGCCCCCAGAACCTCCTTATTGGCCGAGATGGAATGCGGTCCGGTGAGGCTTGCGCCGAGAATACTCTCCTGGCGCGACACCCTCACCCGGGCGCCATTCACAAAGGCGCCCCCGCCGGCAACAGCCGTGAACATTTCCTCGCGAACCGGGCAGTAAACCACTCCGGCGACCGGGCGGCCCTCCTCGACCACGGCCACGGCTACGGTCCATTCGTCGCCACCGGCCAGAAAGGCCCGGGTGCCGTCAATCGGATCGACGATGAAGGTACGTTTGCACTCCAGGCGGTCCGGCTTGTCCGCGGTTTCCTCGGATAGCCAGCCATAGTCCGGCCTTGCGGACTGGAACACGCCGGCGAGAAACGCGTCAACGGCCAAATCCGCCTCGGAAACCGGTGATTTGTTGTCCTTGAACCAGGTCTTGGGGTCGCCGCCAAAGAACGTCAGCGCCAGATCACCGGCCTTGCGGGCAGCGTCCTCCAGAAGAGACAGATCCGTCCGGTCATCGGAAGCCGCCGCCGGCTTGTTATTCTCCGGCAATGGCCAGACCCTCGATCAGAATGGACGGCGAGGCAACCGAATAGCGGGCATCCAGGTCGCTGGCGGGAACCAGACGGGCAAACATGTCGGTCAGATTTCCGGCAATGGTGATTTCACTGACGGCCTGGACCGGCTCACCATTTTCGAACCAGAACCCTGCAGCGCCGCGCGAATAGTCTCCCGTCACGCCATTGACGCCGTGGCCGATCAGATCGGTCACAAACAGGCCTTCGCCGAGTTCCTTCATCATCTCTTCAGGCGACTTTTCACCTGGCATCATGGTCAGATTGGTCGCTCCGGGCGCCGTTCCAGAACCACCACGATGCGCCCGTCCGTTCGGCTCCAGTCCCAGTTCCCTGCCGGTCGCCCCGTCAAGGAACCAATGCTGCAGGATCCCGTCATCGATCATATCGAGAACCGGCCCGCTTGTGCCCTCGCCGTCGAAGGGCCGCGTTGCCGCTCCGCGGGGTTTGAACGGGTCGTCCACAATGCGAATGCCCGGAGCAAAGATGCGTTGGCCCATTTTCTCGCGCAGGAAACTGGTCTTGCGAGCGATGGACGAGCCATTCACAGCACCGCTGAAGTGCCCGAGCAGGCTTTTTGCCGCGCGCGATTCATAAAGGACATTTGCCGTCCGGGTCGAGATCTTCCGCGGGTTCAGCCTGCGCACGGCCCGCTCACCGGCACGGCGCCCGATGTCGGCGGGTCTGTCCATATCGTCCCGGAACATACGGTAATCATAGTCGTAGTCCCGCTCCATGCCGGTTCCTTCACCAGCAACAGCGGTCATCGACAGCCCATGACGCGAACTCATATAAGAACCGGAGAAGCCGTGGCTGGTGACCAGCACAACACCCGCCAGGCGCCAAGATGCGCCCGCCCCGCCCGATTTACTGACCCCGTTCACCGCGAGCCCAGCCTCTTCCGCTTCGAGGGCAAGCTCGGCCAGCTGAGCCGCTTCCATTTCGGTCGGATCCAGCATTTCCAGTTCCGGAAAAGTTTTCAGCAACCGGGCAGGGTCCGCGAGACCGGCATAAGCGTCTTCCGGCGTGACTTTGGCCATCGCCACCGCGCGCTCGGCCAGGGCCTCCGGATCATCAAGCACATTTGCCGAAACAGAGGCTGTGCGCTTGCCGACAAAAACCCGCAAGGTGACATCGTCGCCTTCCGACCGGTCCGTTTCCTCGACCTTGCCTTCCCGCACATCGACCGACAGCGAAACCCCGGTGATCGCCACAGCGTCACAAGCATCCGCTCCTGCCTTCCTGGCAGCTTCAACAAGCCGGGCAGCCCGGTTTTCCAGTTCGCTTTGGTCGATTGCTTCAGACATTTCGTGCCCTATCTCCTGATGGTGGCCCTTCATAAGACGCCCTTACTGTTGAGGCAAGCATACCCGGGCCGAAGATCAGGCGGTCATGGACCGCCAGTGAACCGTCAGGCACCACATGACATTCGCCGTTCAGGAAAATCTTCCCCTGACAAGCAAACCCCGGTGAAATTCATGAATTTCGAAGTACTTTCATCAGACTCGAAGCACATGGTTGACAACAAGTAAATACATTAGTGACAATTAAGTAACCCTCTTAAAAATCAGACTTTTTTAACTCTACTCGTTAAGTAGAACGCTACTATCAGCTGCTAGTTTCATTTCATTCGCGAGACCTAAAAAAACAAACAGGGTCCGACGGAGAGGCAAATTGAGACGTCAAACAGCAACAGACAGAGCACTAGATACCGGGGCGGGGTCAACAAGGCTCCCCGACCCCGGTCATCTACCTGCTGTGTTTCAGAGCTACTCACCCGGGCAATCAGAAAATGCGGATGCTGCCATTTCAGCTGAAGTGCGCCTGGACCAGACAAATGTGTGCATCAACCGGTCGCAACAAGGGGAAACCAAATCCCTCATCGTACCGGTGGCCGCCTATGCGGGCGTCATGGTGCAGATACAGGCCGCCGATCAGGCTGGTGCTGTTGTCGCCAGATTGATCCTCAAGCACGTTGAACCGCAGTTCTGCGTCGTGCTGGCCGAAACTGACCGGCCAGAATTGCTCGCAACGTCCTGGCCCGCGTGGGCTTCGACGCTTGGCCTGCCCATGCTGGTGTGCGACACCGGCGGTGCCGTCAAGCCGATTGAGGCTTTCAGTGCGCGGCCAACGGCAACTCCTTACCCCCGGCGCAAACTTGCCCTGCTGACAGGACGCCGCCCGCGGTTTTTGGTCCGGCGTCAATCCGGCGCGAAAACGGAGCACCTGCAGGTCTTCAAGGGCGAGCGCGAAATCATTGCGCGCAACTGATCCCGTTTCCGGCGAACACCTCATCAAAGCCAATGGATGAACGCATCCGCAGTGAACCCTGCGAAAACAATCCAGCCATAGGTGGTGTTTGACCGGAACAGTTTCAGGCATTGATCGGGATCGTCAATGTCCAGAACGATAGCCTGCCACAACAGATGCAGCGCGCCCAGCGCCACCCCGGCAAAAGCCGCAGGCCCTGCATCGGCAAGAACCGCCGCAAAAGCAAACAGCAGCGTTGCCAGCGTATAAAGCAGGAACATCGCCGGTTTGGTCCAGGCGCCGAACAGGCGGGCTGTCGATTTAACACCGACCAG
>JBNKOQ010000214.1:0-6187 GCA_050294735.1 Roseibium sp.
CTATCACAATCATTGAATGTCTCACAGCGAACAACATTGGGCTTGCCTTCGGTGATCGTACCTGTCTTATCCAGCACAACCGTATCAATTTTACTGGCACTTTGCAGCGCCTCGCCGTTACGGATCAGGATGCCCATTTCCGCGACGTCTTTTATACAGAAATGCTGCCTGACTTTAAGGCGCGTGGAAAGACAGTGGTGGCGGTGACCCACGACGACCGGTACTGGGACCGGTGCGACCGCCGGCTTTCTCTGGATCTTGGAATGATCCTGACCGGTGAGGAAGCCTGACCATGGTCCTTTTCGATTTCATCAAGGAAGCCGATCCGCGTCAGATCAGGGTGATGATGGCGCTGACATTCATTGCCGGGCTCGCCAATGCGAGCTTGATTATCGTGATTACCCAGGTTGCGGAAGTCGTCGCCAATGCCGGCCGGCCAGGGCTTTTGCAAACACTGATGTTTCTGGGCGCGTTCGCGGTCTACTATTTCGCCAACCAGTTTGCCCTCATGCGCTCGATGGTGATCATAGAGGATTTGCTGAACCGCAAGCGCCTGACGATTGCCGACAAGCTGCGCAGGTCCGAATTGCTGGTCGCCGACAAGTTGGGTCGGGGCAGGCTCTATAATCTCGTCGCCAAGGAAACAAATCATCTGTCGGTTACGTTTCCGCTGATTGTCGACGCGGCGCAGCAGATGATCCTTCTGGCGATTTCCCTTCTTTTTCTGCTGTATCTGTCACCGGCGGCCTTCATTATTTTCCTGGCGACGGTCGGGGCTGCGGTGTTTGGATATAAGGTGATCGATAACCGGTATCGCCGCATATTGACGCTTGTCGAAAGAATGCAGGCACAGATGCTGGATGCGGTTGTCGACATCATCGAAGGCTGCAAGGAACTCCGTCTGAACTCAAAACGGAGCAATGCCGTCGCGGTGGCCTACAGGAAGCGGTCCAATGTTCTTGAGCGGTTGCTGGTTCGCTCTGTGGAGCACTGGGTCTCGCTTATTCTGCTCGGCAGTCTGGCCACCTTTGCGATGCTTGGTGTCGTGGTGTTTGCCTTTCCCCAGTATGTCTCCGGACATGTCGCGGTCATGTTTCAAATCATCCCGGTCCTGCTGTTCTGCATGGGAACCTTGTCGAAGACGGTCGCCCAATCGCCGATGTTCCTGCGTGCGGAAGTCGGGCTGCAGTCGATTATTGCTGTAGACCGGGAATTGTCTGAGGGTGCGAGCATATCGACCGATCAGGCACGCCAGTCGGCCAGAGCCTTTGTGGATTTCACGGAGATCTCCTTCAATGGCCTGTCGTTCAGTTACAATGCCAAGGACCCTGAAGCTTATTCCGTGGGGCCGCTCGATCTGACGATGACCCGGGGCGAGGTGGTCTTTCTTGTCGGCGGCAACGGCAGTGGCAAGTCGACCACCTTGCGGACGATAACAGGGCTTTACCCGGCTCAAACGGGGTGGATCGGCGTCGATGACGCGGTTGTTTCAGGCACGGCTGTCGCCGGATACCGGGAACTGTTCTCGTCTGTCTTCGTGGATTTTCACTTGTTCGACCGGTTATATGGCTATGAGCACGTGGATCCGGGCCGGGTCAATCGGCTGATTGCCGAGTGGGGGCTTACGGACAAGGTTTCTTTCGACAACGGCCAATTCAATCGCCTGCACCTTTCAACCGGTCAGCGCAAACGCCTTGCCCTTATTGCCGCGCTTATCGAGGATCGCCCGGTTTATGTCTTTGATGAATGGTCCGCCGAGCAGGATGTGCACCATCGGGAGTATTTCTACAGAACGTTCATTCCGAGCCTGAGGGAGCAGGGAAAGCTGGTCATTGCCACAAGCCATGACGAAAAATACTGGAATGTTGCGGATCGGGTTGTCAAACTGGATCTTGGGAAGGTGGAGTGGATCAAGTCCAGTGCCGAGTTGGAGGACGTATGAAAGCACTTCTGTTTCCCGGCCAAGGCGCGCAGCGGCTTGGTATGGGCAAGGAGTTGTTTGCCCGGTTCAAAGAGCTTACAGGGCAGGCGGATGAGATCCTCGGCTACAGCGTTGCGGCCTTGTGCGAGCATGGGCCGGTGGAAAAGCTCAGCCTGACAGAATACACCCAGCCGCTGCTCTATGTGGTCAACAGCCTGACGTATCTCGGCCACCTGGAGGATGCGGGAAGCCGTCCGGATTATCTTCTTGGTCATAGCGTGTCGGAGTATGTGGCCCTGTTCGCTGCCGGGGTGCTTGATTTCAATTCCGGTTTGCAGCTCGTCAAGCAGAGAGGCGCCTTGATGGCGCAGGCCCGGGGCGGAGGCATGGCCGCGGTTCTGGGATTGGAGGCTACTGCAATCGACGACCTCATCCAGCAGGAGGGGTTGGATGAGATTTTCCCCGCCAATTTCAACACACCGAAACAGATCGTCGTTTCGGGCCGCAAGGAAGCGATACTTGCGGCAGAAGACGTGTTTCTTCGGGCCGGGGCGAGCCACTACAAGGTGCTGTCTGTCAGTGGCGCTTTTCACACGCCCTTTATGGAAGATGCGCGCCGCGAGTTTGCCGGCTTTGCTTCCGGTTTTGACTTCGGGCCGCAACAGGTTCCGGTGATATCAAATGTCACGGCCCGGCCTCATGTGGATGGCCGGATTTGCGAACGCATGATCGAGCAGATCACCCAGCCTGTCCGCTGGAGCGACAGCCTGCGCTATCTCATGGCCAAAGGTATTTCGTTCCAGGAAACGGTCGAACTCGGTCCCGATGGCCCGCCCGTGGTGCGGCCAATGTTCAAGCGAACAGAACTGGAAGCAGGCCCTTTGGAGCCCGGAGAGTTGGACAGCGAGGAAGAGGGGCCCAATGGCGATCAGAGCTGTGATGAGCACCGCGATCCGGTTCCCCTGACCGAAGAGGCTATGCCGGTCCAGACGAACGGAAAGCCGTCAGGCTTTGTACGGCTGACAAGCGAGAAGCTGGGCTCCCGCGCGTTTTGCGATGCGTTCGGTCTTCGATACCCTTATGTCAGCGGTGCTATGTACCAGGGGATTGCCTCCACGGATCTTGTTATCCGGATGGCGCGTGCTGGATTTCTCGGCTTCTTCGGCTCGGCGGGTTTGCCAGCATCCGAGACAAAGGCGGCGATTGGGAAGATAAAGGCAAGCATATCCCCGGGAACGCCGTTCGGCGTCAATTTCATTGCCCATATCAATCGCCCGTTCCTTGAAGATGAACTGACGGATCTGCTGCTGGAAGAGGGGGTGAGCATCGTGGAGGCGTCTGCCTTCATGGAGGTCACGCCTGCGCTGGCGCGCTACCGGGCAAAGGGCCTGATCCGGGAAAATGGCACCATCCGGGCGGCCAACAGGGTCATCGCAAAAGTGTCGCGGCCGGACGTTGCCGCCCAGTTTCTCGCTCTGGCGCCCGAACAGCTGATTGCCAGGCTGCTTGGTGAAAAGGCGATCAGCGAAGACGAAGCGGAGATGCTTCGCAAGGTTCCCATGGCAGATGCCATTTGCGTGGAGTCGGATTCCGGCGGACATACGGATCAGGGGATGCCCTTCGCGCTCATTCCGCCCATCCTCAAGCTCAGGGATGAAGCAGAAGGGCGGTTTCCCGGGTTCGGGCGGATTTTCGTTGGAGCGGCAGGTGGTATCGGAACTCCGGAAGCCGCGGCGGCGGTTCTGGTTCTTGGCGCCGACTTCATCGTGACCGGGTCGATCAATCAATGCACCGTCGAAGGGGGCACCAGCGACGCGGCGAAGGATCTGCTGGAGGGCATCAATGTCTACGACACGGCCTATGCTCCCTCTGGCGAAATGTTCGAGCTTGGATCAAAGGTTCAGGTTCTGAAAAAGGGTCTGTTTTTCCCCTCGCGTGCAGAACGGTTGGTGGCGCTCTACCGTCAGCATGATAGTCTCGAAGCTATGGACTCCAAGCTTCGCAGGCAGATCGAGGAGCGCTATTTTGGCCGCGGGTTCGATGACGTTTTTGCGGATGTCCGGCGGACCTATCCTGCTGCCGAAATCGAACGGGCCGAGCAGATGCCGAAGCACCGGATGGCACTGGTGTTCAAGCGCTATTTCAAGGACACCACAAACTGGGCCTTGCAAGGCGACATGGAACACAAAGTGGATTTCCAGATCCATTGCGGCCCGGCGCAGGGGGCTTTCAACCAATGGGTCGCCGGCACGGACCTGGAAACCTGGCGAGGCCGTCATGTAGATGAAATCGGTCATAGGCTTCTTGACGGAACGGCAGATCTGTTGAACCGCCGCCTGTCGGTCATGTTGGGTTAGGGGCGCGGTGATGGCAGAGGATGTCTTGCGGGAACCGGTTGCCATCATCGGGCTTGGACTGCGTCTGCCGGGAGCGGACAGCCTTGACGAGTTCTGGAAACATCTAGCCGCCGAACGGTCTCTGATCTCGCAAATTCCTGCCGCGCGCTGGGACGCAGCAGATTTTCTCGGGGATCCGAAAAAAGGCAACAAGACCGACAGTGTCTGGGGCGGTTTTATCGACCAAGCAGACTGCTTCGATGCCGGTTTTTTTGGTATTTCGCCTCGCGAAGCGGCATGGATGGATCCCCAGCAACGCCTTTCCCTGGAGATGGCATGGCATGCCATAGAAGATGCGGGCTACCTGGCGTCCGATCTCGCGGGTAGCCGCACCGGCGTCTTTATGGGCGTGTGCCACTGGGATTATGCCGAGTTGCTCGAAAAGCACCTGTCGACCGTGGACGCCTATACACCGACGGGCATCGCGTTTTCCATCATTGCCAACCGGATCTCCCATTTCTTCGATTTCCGGGGGCCAAGCATTACAAATGACACGGCCTGTGCTGCCTCAATGACGTCGGTCTATGAAGCCGTACGGGCGATCCAGGATGGCACCTGTGATCTTGCTCTGGCCGGCGGCGTCAATCTGATCTGGTCCCCCAATCACTTTGTTGCCTTCTCCAAGGCCGGGATGCTGTCGAAGACGGGGCAAGGCCAGGCCTTCGACGATGGCGCTGACGGTTATGTGCGCGGTGAGGGCGGCGCGGTGCTGTTGCTCAAACCCCTGTCGAGAGCTCTGGCCGATGGCGATGCGATCCATGCGGTCATCAAAGGCATTGGTCTCAATCACGGTGGCCGGACGAATTCGTTGACGGTGACCAATCCCGAGGCGCAGGCCGGTCTTATTGCCGAGGTTCAAAGGCAGGCCGGGGTGGACCCGGACAGCATCGATTACATCGAGGCCCATGGGCCAGGCACACCGCTCGGCGACCCCATCGAAATCTCCGGGTTGAAACAGGCCTTTGCCGTACGGGCTGCGGAGGCCGGATCATCGCTTCCGCCTGACAGCTGTGGCGTCGGCTCGGTGAAAACCAACATTGGCCATCTGGAGGGCGCTGCCGGTGTCGCGGGGATCGTCAAGGTTCTCGCTGCTCTCAAGCATGAAAAGCTGCCTGCAAACGTCGGCTTCAAAGAGCAGAACCGGCTGATCGATCTGACCGGGTCACCATTTCGAATCCAGAACCGCCTGACCGAGTGGCCGCGCCGGAAGGGCAGGCCCCGGCGGGCCTGTGTCAGTTCCTTCGGCTTTGGCGGCAGCAATGGCCACGCCTTGCTGGAAGAAGCACCTCTTCAACGCGCCACCAAGCGGGCGAGCGGGAAAGGCCCCTTTGTTGTTCCCTTGTCTGCGGCAAGTCATGCCGGGCTGACCGAATATGTCCGGCGGCTCCTTTCGTATTTGAAAGAGCTGGACCGCAAAACCGTATCGATTGCCGACATCGCGGGGACCTTGCAGTCGGCGCGGAGACCGATGGAGGCCCGGGCGGCTTTTGTCGTCTCCGATGTGACTGATCTTGAAAACGCCCTTGTCTCTTATCTCGGAAACGGTGAGTGCGGTGGTGCTGTGTATTCGGCGGAAAAGGCATCTGCAGCCCAGTCCAAGGCACAGGATCTTGCCGGTCATTGGGTCAAAGGCGAAGATGTCACGTGGCCGAAACCGGGCCGCCGGCTGCATTTACCTGTTTATCCCTTCGAACGCATACGCCACTGGATGGATCTGTCCTTTGGCGCAAAGGATCAAAATCCCGTCCCTCATCCCTTGTTGCACCGGAACATGTCCGGGTTCGACAGCAGCGGATTTTCGACCCGTCTTACTGGCGACGAATTTGTTCTGGCGGATCATCATGTTCACGGGACACCGCTTCTTCCCGGT
>JBNKOQ010000215.1:0-6185 GCA_050294735.1 Roseibium sp.
GTGATCGTGCTGGCGAACCTGCCGCGGCTGGGGGGCTGCCTGCCGAGCAGCATCGGCGACATGGCCGGGACGCTCAACGAGCTGATTCTCCTCAACAGCGGCATCTCCTCCTGCATCCCGCCGGAGATCGGCAAGCTGGACAAGCTCACCGTGAAAATAGATCGGCCGCAGCTTTCCGAAGCCGACAAAAAGAAGCTTGAGGCAGCAGTGCAGAGGGCTAGCGACTGATCAGAGAGGTTCGGCTTGCCGGATTAATCCGGCGGGCCGGGCCACGATCCACAACGTCGCACTATCCACCGGGAGATCCGAAATGTTCAATAGACTGACGGGAGCGGTCGCCGTACCGCTCATACTGACTGCCAGCCTGGCCTTATCGAATGCTGCATTCGCTCAGGAGAAGAACTCTGAATGTGAAGCGTTGTTCGTCCAAACCGCAAAAAAGGTCGAAATGACGGCCGATACTCTGACACTGTCAGGTGTCAGCCCATTGGTCACCTTTTTCTGCGACCGGCCTGTCCGTCACGCCGGACATGTGACAAACGCGGAGTATCTGGACGCCTGGGACCATGGCAAGGACACTTTCGACGAGGATCCACCCAATGCGATGATTTCGATGCTTGATGGCGACGATGCCGATGATGTCGTGGTTGAACTGCTGGATAAGCCGGTCTTGGACGACGACACGTTCACCTACAAGATTGCCATCATTCAGGGTGACCCCATTGAGAGGACGGATTCTGGCACACTGTTCGTCGACATTATCGGGCGCCCTCTTACGCCTGGCTCCGTCGCCGGCATATCACGCAGAACAACCCGGCGCGTTGTCAGGCGATGCGCGGCCGGTGTGACCTGCTGGTAGGCTCAGCAAACCCGGACCGATCGAAAATGCCGGTGTCCGTATAAGACACCGGCGATTGATCAAAGGCGTTGAACGTCAGTTCAAGAACAAACACTTTCGCCGTCTGCGTACTGATCACGCTGCTCTGACCGAGAAGCTGACCGCGACCAAGAGCCAGAACATTCACCTGTTCAGCATGAAAAGGGACTGGAAACAGATCTTTTTGAATGAATAAGCTCAAAAAGCCACGTCCCATCGACCGCGTACATTCCGGACCCGCTTCATGCTGATGCCCAGATGCCTATTCCTTGCCTTTTTTTGCCTTTGGGCAGCTGTCTCCTTTGCGAATGAAAAACCTTTGAACACCAAAGTTCCTGCCTACGTCGGCACGGGAACCTGCTCCGGCTGCCACGAAACGGAATCAGCTGCCTGGAAAGGGTCGCATCACGCCCATGCCTGGATGGAACCGGGACCGGATACCGTTGACGGAGATTTCGAAAATTCGGAATTCACCGCCCGGGGGCGAACCACACGCTTCTATATGGAGAACGGCACCTATTTCATAGAAACGGAGGATGCACCGCATGGCCCCCGGACATTCAAGGTGATCGGTGTTGATGGCATTGCGCCGCTCCAGCAATACCTGGTGGAGACCAAACCCGGCCGGGTCCAGGCCTTCGACGTCGTCTGGGACCAGGAACTGAAGCGCTGGTATCACCTCTATTCGGACCAAGAACTGAAACCGTCGGACGGATTGCACTGGACCGGCCCATATAAAAACTGGAACGCCCGCTGCGCCGTATGCCACGCGACCGGTTTTGAAAAGAACTACAGTCAAGAAACGCGGCACTATTCGAGCCGACAGGCGGAAACCGGTGTCGGCTGCGAGGCCTGCCACGGTCCAGGAGAAGCGCATGTTGCCTGGGCTAGCGACCAAGAGGAGTATGCCAAAAGCCCCTTTCCCGGGACAGGCGAAAGTGGACTCTTGATCGGTTTTGCCGACACGCAACCTGAAATCGAGATCCAGCAATGCGCCGGCTGCCATTCCCGCAGGGAAGCGTTTCAGGACGGCAACCCGTTACCGGGCACACCATTTCATGATGCCTACCGGCTCGCGCTCCTGCGCCCCGGTCTTTATCATGCCGATGGCCAAATCCTGGACGAGGTCTATGTTTACGGCTCATTTCTGCAATCGAAAATGTATGCCAAAGGTGTACGCTGTTCTAACTGTCACGAGCCACATAGCGGGCAGTTGAGGGCGCAGGGCAATGCGGTCTGCACCCAATGTCATTCTCCTGCCGGTAACGAGGCGTTTCCGTCATTGACGAAAAAGCTCTACGATGACTCTTCCCATCATTTCCACGAACCGGGAACACCTGGAGCAGAATGCAAGTCCTGCCATATGATAGAGCGGACTTACATGGGCATCGACGGGCGGCGAGACCACTCCTTCCGGGTTCCGCGCCCGGACCTTTCGGAAAAACTCGGCACGCCTAATGCCTGCAACGATTGCCATGCGGAGAAACCAGCCTCCTGGGCTGCCCGTGAACTGGAAAAGCGGTTCCCGAATAGTACCCATCGCGGTTCGCACTATGGCGAGGTCCTGTTTGATGCACAAAACAATCCGAATGGTTTCAGCAAACAACTGCTGGAAATTGCGGCTCAGCGATCCTTTGCCGGTATAGTCCGGGCATCGGCACTCGATCTTCTCGCCAGTCGGGTAACACCTCAGCTGGCTGAAAGTGCGGCGCACCTGATCCAGGATAGAGATCCTCTGGTTCGTGCTGCGGCCGTTTCCTTACAGCGTGTTGCGCCGCCCGTTGACAAGATTCAGCGAATTATTGGCGCTCTGGAAGACCCGGTTAAAGTTGTAAGGATTGCGGCGGCGCGTGAAATGCTCAACATGCGGGCCGCCTACATTCCTACCAAAATCAAGGAATCCATGGATGCGGCGTACCGGGAATGGCAGGAAGCTAATACCGCCAAGCTGGACTTTCCGGAAATCCACATGGTTCTTGGCGGGACGGCCCTCGTCATGCGAAACGCACCAGCCGCGATCGCTGCTTTCCAAGAAGTCACCAGTCTGGATCCGCAGATGGTTCCCGCCTGGATCATGCAAGTTCGTATCCTGCTCGCGATCGGCGATAAAGCAGGTGCGCAACTCGCCTTGCAGAAGGGACTTCTGGCAAATCCGGGAAATCGGGACCTGGAGGCGTATAAAGACCAGTTTCAGTAAACGGACCGGTCAGTCCCTTGGAGATTTGCTTGCTTAGAGGCCGCTTCCCAGGATTGGTGTCAGGCTCAAGAGTTGCGGAACTAAAACTTGAACCTTGCGCCGAGGACCGGGCCATAAGTATCGAGACTGTCGAGGCCCGCGACATCGTCGAAGCGCCACCCTATGTATCGATAGCCTGCAAAGAGATCGATATTCTTTATTTCGTAACCGATGGCACCAAACAGCTGCCAGGTGACGTCCGACTGGCCGGTGCCGATGTCGCCGTAATAGGCGACGGACCAGCGGTCGGACAATTTGGTCTCCCCGCGTAAACCAACAACGGCATCAATGACCTGTCCCTGGTCAGACGCGCTGGCGTTGAATTTGCCAAGCGAGAAGTCCAGATCGGTATTCAGCCACAGGTAACGAAAGCCGCCGAAGCCGGCGATCGCCGTGTCTGGGGTGTCGACAATCTTGTATCCGAGAGCGTTGGTCGTGATGAAGCCCTGGATTGTGGCGTCCAGTTTCGCGTCGAATGTTCTTCTGACGATTTTCGCTGAAGTCGTCTTGCTGCCTTCGAGGTTCATGTAAATGAAGTCGGAATAGACGCCAAAGCGACCTTTCTCGGCTGCGATTGACGTCATAACCGCAAAGCTCAGGTTCTCGATCACCTGTTTGAATGGCATGTTGATGTCATCACCAGCCGCAGTCTCGCCGCCAAGGCCCGCCATCCAGAAATAGGGCGTGACGCTGAAGTTCCAGCGGTCTTCAACAATCTGCGCAGGAGCGACCGGCGGCTCGGTGGTGAGATCGGCGGCCAGCGCGGGTACTTGGCATGCAATCAGTGCGAGCAGGGCTACAGCGTTGGAGTGATGAGTTTTCAGCATATTACCTTCGCGCACTTGCATTAAAACCATTAGGCTTCAGCCTCATTCGCTTGAAAACTTACCTTGAATCTGCCCCAAAGGCATTTTGGAATTCTTTTGCCGGAAGAGAAAACCTGAGGGTGTGACTCAAAAGATACTCTTCGGTAGTGCTGCGCGCTTGTGAGGGCCACCTGGGTGAGCGGGACCTGCAAAAGCCTGTTTTCGACCTCGGAGCTGTCAGTCGGGCGATGTCACCTTAACTTGAATTCGGATGCACGGGAGACGCGCTGCCTTGGGGATTGATGTCAGGTCATGGCTCCGGTCGCAGTTTTCCACTCTGTGATCGCGTGGGTGCGGTGAACGCGGTTTTGGAATGCAGAGCGTTGTGAGCGAGGTCCGCATTGACGAGACCTATGTGCGCATCAAGGGTCAATGGCGCTATCTGTATCGGGCGATCGACAAGCATGGAAATCCGGTCGATTTCCTGCTCACGGCAAAGCGCAATCTGAATGCGGCCAAGCGGTTCTTTCGAAAAATGTTGCAGGATGCCCCGTTGCTGTCGCCGGGTAAAATCGGCACCGATGGTGCAGGCACGTTTCTTCCGGCCATCGGAGACGCGGTTGACGGCGGTCTGCTTGGTTCGGATCTGGTGCACTATGTGACCAAGCATTTGCAACAAGGCATTGAGAGCGATCATTTCAGAGTGAAGAAGAACATACCGAAGGTCGGCGGGTTCCGCTCGTTCAATTCAGTCAGAAAATCCATCGCCGGCTTTGAAGCCATGCTGTGGCTCAAGAAGGGCTTCGGCTTTACCGGTCAGTGGAGCGTCCGCGAACAGAACGATCTGCTTGCGGTGCTCTTCGGAATTGAAAAAGTTAACGAAGCCTGAAAGGCGCCCCAAAACGGGAGAAAGCTGCCCACCGACTAAGTTTGCGACAGGCCCTTTCATCAACCCAAACCGTGATATCTGCCCGCTGTCGCAGGCTTTCGGTGTACTCGGACCAGTTCGTCACACGATGCTTGGACTTTGCAAACTTGTGGCGAAGGGACGCGTGGAATTTGAACGGCATTCATAAAACTTCCTAAGCGACTGAACGCAGATCAGGTAAGCACGGAAAAGATTTAATGCAACAAGGTATTGGCGCCGTCGGTACCGATCTTTCCCGGCGGCAGCAGGGGCTCGTCCCTCAACATCTTGCGGAAGAACCGTTTGGCGGCATCGAGGTCGCGCTTTGCCGTGAGCAAGAAATCGACCGGATTTCCATGCTTGTCGATGGCGCGGTACAGGTAGCGCTACTTGCCGCGGATCTTGACGTAGATTTCGTCAATACGGACCGAACCGCAGTGGGGTCTGCGAAACTGGCGCAGCCGTTTCTCGATCATCGGCGCGTAGACAAGGACCCATCGGTTGATTGTGCTATGATCCACTTCGAAGCCGCGCTCTCGGAACATCTCCTCCAAATCGCGATAGCTCAGCGGATAGCGCAGGTACCAGGCAACGGCCTGCACAATGAGCCATGCCTCGAAATGCCGCCCCTTAAAGTCATCCTTTGACTGGCACTTCAACTTTTCGGCAATGGTATTCAGAACCATGGCTACGCTCCGCTACATTGGGAGCGGCAATTTCTCCGCTGATGGTCAACAGGCCGTTAACCAAGAAAATTTGCGACAGGCCCCTTTCTTACCCTGAGAAGTGCCGCACGGTCAGAGCGACGCTTCGTAGATCCGTGCGGCGTCCTCCTCCCGGACTTCACGCGGATTGTTCACAAGCAATCTGGTCTGGTTCATCGCATCTGAGGCGAGCTTCGGAATGTCCGCCGCCGTGATGCCGACATGACGCAGGCCCGGTTCAAGACCCAGGTCGTGATTGAGACCGGCGAGCCGATCGATGAAGTCCGCCGTCACGGCTTGGCTGGAACGGCCCACCCCGATATCCGGGAAGACATGCGGTGCCAGCTCCGCATAAGCCGTGCCGCATTCAGGAGCGTTGAAACGCATGACCTCGGCGAGCACCAGGGCATTGGAGAGACCGTGCGGCACGTGAAACAGGCTGCCGACCGGATAGGCCAGGGCATGGACCGCGGCGACAGGCGAATTGGCGAAGGCCTGGCCGGCGAGCATCGAACCGAGCAGCATGTTGACCCGCGAGTCCACATTGCCGCCGTTCGTTACCGCTTCACGGATATTCGCGCCGAGCAGGCCGAGCGCCTGGAGGGCCAGCATCCTGGAGACGGGATTGTTGTTGGCGCTGCGCGAGGTATAGGCC
>JBNKOQ010000216.1:0-6151 GCA_050294735.1 Roseibium sp.
GGCTCGACGATGTCCTGGCCGCGCTGGAGGTCGACCGAACCGCTATCGTCGGCCTTTCGCTCGGCGGTTGGCTTGCGCTCGACTACGCCATCCGGCGGCCCGGTCGGGTGAGCGCCATGGCGCTGCTCGCGCCGGGTGGTGTCGGGCGTCAGCGGAACATCTTGCTGCGTGCGCTCCCGCTCATGCTCCTCGGACGTTATGGCAAGAACCGGTTGAAAACGATGATCACCGGTCCCAAGCCCAATGATCTTTCGGCAACCGGTCACGCCTTCTTCGCGATGATGGATCTTATCCAAAGTCAATTCCGGCCGCGGCGGTACCTGCCGCTCTTCAGCGATCCGCAGTTACAGGCACTCGACATGCCGATCCTGGCCATTCTTGGCGGCCGCGACGTAATGATTGATACTGATGAAACGCGGGCACGGCTCGAAACGAATGTGCCGGCCGCCCAGATGGATTTCCGACCCGATGGACGGCACTTCATGCCCGACACCGCACAGGATGTGCTTGCATTCCTTTCGACCGATAAGGCTCCGGAATAACGGAGAAATCGCAATGCTTGGCGATATCGTCGGAGGCAGATGTCTGGTTCGGAGTTCCAAAAAATAAGTTCTGGACCGGGTAAAGTGCCCGGTCCTTTTGTATTTGTTGGATCAGTTTTTCGTGCCAAGCGCGATGCGGCAGGCAAGGCCGGTAAACACGGTTGCCAGAAAATACTGTGGCAGGCGTTTAAAGCGCTGCAGCCCCGTGACACGATTGCGGATCTCGTTACTCAATAAAACGACTGCGCTATTGATGAAAAAGCCCGTCAGATTCAAGATTGTTGCCAGGACCAATGTCTGAATCATGATCGAGCCTGCCACCGGTTGAACGCACTGGGGGAACAGGGCAAGCATGAAGAGCGCCATCTTTGGGTTCAGAAGGTTGGTCAGAAATCCCTCGGAGAAGATTCTTTTCAGGGATTTGCGCCTCATGGTTCCAACGGGGGCAAAGGCTGAGCCGTCCGACGTCAGGGTTTTCCATGCGAGATACAAAAGATATGCGCAGCCGGCCCAGCGGACAATTTCATAAGCGGCAGGAACCGCCAGAAACAGCTGGGACAGGCCAAGGGCTGTTGCAAAGGCATGGCAATAGGTGCCAGCGGCAATGCCGGCATATGTCATGAAGCCCGATGTTCGCCCTTGGCTTATGCTGCGGGAGGCGATGAGCAGCATATCCGGGCCCGGCGTTGCGGTCAGGACGATACAGGCGCTGGCAAATAGGATGAGTGTTGAGATTTCCGGCATGGAGTGTTCCTTCAAGTGAGCCGGAATTTCTCAATACCAGATATTCAGGTTATGACAACCGTTTGGATCAAGAGCAGCCCTAGCGCCGACCGGCTGACCTTGCCTTGGCCACGCGGGCCAGGGTCAGGAGCGCTTCAGACAGCACAGGAGCGCCGAGGCCGGCATTCAGGCGGGAAACCTTCATCGCTTCATGAAGCCGCTCTGTGGCCTTCGCCAAGTCGTCTGAAGACCATATCTGAATCTGCCGGGTGATGGCTGGTTTCCGTTTGAAGAACACTGGCGGACGCTGTCCGTCGATGATCGCCGTGGCCTGGATACCCCGGTCGAGATCTGCCCTCATTCTGTGAAGCCATTGAAAATGCTTGAGAGCTTGCCCTGCAATCACCGAGGCGTTCGATCCCTGGGCATCCAGACGTTCAAGGCCATGATCCAGGTTTGCGAGATTTCCGAGCGCTGCCGAATCGATCAACTCCGACATCTCGAATGCAGAGGCATCGCCGATGATCGCTTCGACGTCCTCACTTTCGATCCGGCCTTTGCCGAGTGCATAGAGGCAGAGTTTCTTTAATTCGCCCCGGCTGGCCATACGGTCGGCGCCAAGGAGGCTGTGCAGGGCTGCCCGGGCCTCCCGGCTGATGGTCAGGTCTGCTTCGCGGGTTTCCTGGTCTATGAGCTGATCAATATCGCGGCCGGTGTCGGAATAGCAGGGGACCGCGACTGCCTCGCGGCTCGATTCAAATAGCTTGCGTAGCCCGGTGCCCCTTTTCAAATCGCCGGCCTCGATCACCACCAGGGACGGATTGTCGTTGAGTTTCAAAAGGGGGGTAACGGCTGGAGAGAGGTTCTTGCCGCCGGCATCCTTGATCCAGATGATCCGCCTGCCGCCGAAGAGGGGGATCGTAAGAACTTCGTCAATCAGACGATTCGGATCGGAAACGATCTCGGATGCATCGATTTTCGCGAGGTTGAAAGGATCTTCGTCGCCCTCGGAAGCCTTTGCGACAAGGAGGGATGCCCGCTCTGAGACCAGACCGGTGTCGGGACCGTAGATCAGCACTGCGCAGCCTCCCGAAGGAGGTTTCGACAGGAAACGATCAATGTCGCCGGCCTTGAGCGCGGTCACGGGGCGTGTGTCCTAACGGCTGGAGGCAAAATGGCCTGCAAGACGGGCCTGAATGTCACTGGCCACAACCTTGGCCGCTCTCTGTCCGGCATCCCGCTTCGCGCGGATGTTGGCGAAACGCTGGTTTGAGAAGTCATAGGATGCGGATGCGAAAGACCGGCCGGTCATCAGCGTGTCATGGGTGTTGATGTCCGACAGCACAAAAGTTGTGTTCATGGTCAAGGTGTAGGCTGAGGGCACATCGGCCAGCTGCTCCACGCCGACTTCGGCCTCGTTGATGTCCATAAGGATCTTCAGCCGGTAACGTTTGTCGGGTGCAGCCGCGCCACGCTCCAGATTGAACGTCAGTTCATTGTAGAGCTCGCGGGCGCTATCGGAATCGCTGTGCGTGTCGGAAATCGGATCAATAGCGATTGCCGCCAGTTCGTCCTGCACCGGGGCGGAGTTTGCCGGGCCGCTATCGAGAGACCCGTAGAGCGGGCGAACCTGACAGCCAGCCAAAATGCCTGCAAAAGCCAGAGCGGCAGCAAGGCGCAGAACAGCCTTGCTGCTAGGGTCTTTAAGGTCAAACAACGACATTTACGATCCTTTGCGGCACCACAATAATCTTGCGCGGAGCCCGGCCTTCCAGAACCCGCTGCACGAAATCAAGTTCCAAGGTAGCTGCTTCGATGGCCTCTTTGGAAGCATCTCGTGCAATTGTTAATTCTCCGCGCTTTTTGCCGTTGATCTGGACCGGCAGAGTCACTGTGTCATCAACCAGAAGGCTGTCATCGATTTCAGGCCAGGTGGCTTCCGAAATCAGACCGGTCAAGCCGAGCTTGATCCAGCACTCTTCAGCCAGATGCGGCATCATGGGCGCCATCATCTGGGTCAGGTATTCGGCAGCCTCGCGAACCGCATAGGCCATGTCCGGAGCGTTCACGTCGTCATTGACCGCTTTGCCGATCTGATTGACGTATTCATAGATGCGGGCAACGGCACGGTTGAACCCGAGACCTTCCAGATCCTTGGTTACAGCCGCCAATGTCTTGTGGGTCGCGCGGCGGAGGTCTTCTGCCTTGCCCGTTATCTGCGGACGGTCACCGCGTGGGCCTGTCCCTTCCGCTATTTCTTGGATCAGGCGCCAGACGCGCTGGACAAAACGCCAGGATCCCTGAACACCTTCCTCGGTCCAGATCACATCGCGTTCCGGAGGAGAATCCGACAGCATGAACCAGCGGGCCGTGTCGGCGCCGTAAGTTTCGATAATATCGGTCGGATCCACGGTGTTTTTCTTCGACTTCGACATTTTTTCGATCGAGCCGATCATAACGGGAGCACCTGTTTCCGCATGAGCTGCTGTCCGCTTGCCGTCGTTTTCCGCAAAGGTGATTTCCGCCGGACTCAGCCACTTTCCGTCTTCCGATTTGTAGGTTTCGTGGGTGACCATGCCTTGCGTGAACAGGCCCTTGAAGGGCTCTTTCAAATCCAGTGCGCCGACTTTCTGCATCGCCCGGGTAAAGAACCGCGAATAGAGCAGGTGCAGAATCGCGTGCTCGATGCCACCGATGTACTGATCGACAGGCAACCAGTCGTTTGCCGCCTTCGGGTCTGTCGGCTGGTCGCAGCGCGGCGAGGTGAAACGGGCGAAATACCAGGAACTGTCCACGAAGGTGTCCATGGTGTCTGTTTCGCGTAAAGCCGCCTTTCCGCATTTCGGGCAGCTGGTGTTCCGCCAGGTCGGATGGCGGTCAAGCGGATTGCCAGGCTTGTCGAAATTGATGTCGTCGGGCAGCTTGACCGGCAGATTCTCGTCTTTTTCCGGCACAACGCCGCAGTCGTCGCAATGAATGACCGGGATCGGGCAGCCCCAGTATCTCTGGCGTGAGATGCCCCAGTCGCGGAGACGGTAGTTGATCTGACGCTCGGCCTGGGGGGCATTGCCCACGGTTGTGGCTTCCAGCTTTTTGGCGACCGCGTCCTTGGCATCCGCGATGGCCATGCCGTTGAGGAAGCCCGAATTGAAGATCGTGCCATCATCGGTGAACGCCTCGTCCGCGACGTCGAAGGTCGCCGGATCGGCATCTTTCGGCAGAACAACGGGCCTGACCGGCAGACTGTATTTGCGGGCGAAATCCAGATCGCGCTGGTCGTGCGCGGGACAGCCGAAAATAGCGCCGGTGCCGTAGTCCATCAAAATGAAGTTGGCGACGTAGACCGGCAGTTCGATGGAGGCATCGAGCGGATGTTTGACGCGAAGGCCTGTGTCGACGCCTTTCTTTTCAGCGGTTTCAATGGCTTCCGCGGAGGTGCCGATACGGCGGCATTCCTCGATAAAGGCTTTTAATTCCGGATTGGATTCGGCCAATTTCAGTGAAATCGGGTGATCGGCTGACAGGCCCATAAAGGATGCGCCAAACAGCGTGTCCGGACGTGTGGTGAAGATCTCCAGCTGATCGTCACCGGTCGGAGTGGTTTCGGTGAACTCAAAACGAACCCGCAAGCCTTCGGACTTGCCGATCCAGTTTTCCTGCATCAGGCGCACCTTGGCGGGCCAGTTGTCCAATGTGTCCAGCGCCGACAGCAGCTCTTCCGAGTAGTCAGAGATCTTGAAGAACCACTGGGTCAGCTCGCGCCGTTCCACCAGCGCGCCCGAGCGCCAGCCACGGCCGCCTTCGACCTGTTCGTTGGCCAGAACGGTCATATCAACCGGATCCCAGTTCACCACGGCGTTTTTGCGGTAGACCAGCCCCTTGTCGAGGAAATCCAGGAACAGAGCCTGCTGCTGGCCGTAGTAATCTTCGTCACAGGTGGCAAATTCGCGCGACCAGTCGAGCGACAGGCCCAGGGGCTTCATCTGCTCTTTCATCGCGGCGATATTGGCGTAGGTCCAGTCCTTGGGGTGGCCGCCGCTGGCCATGGCGGCGTTTTCAGCGGGCATGCCAAAGGCATCCCAACCCATTGGATGCAATACGTTATGTCCGGTAGACATCTTATAACGCGCCACCACGTCGCCCATGGTGTAGTTGCGCACATGGCCCATGTGCAGCTTCCCCGATGGGTAGGGGAACATCTCGAGCACATAGTATTTCTCTTTGCCAGGTGTGCGTTTGGCCTCAAAAATACCGGCCTCATCCCAGGCCTTTTGCCATTTTTCTTCGATTTCGGTGGCAGCGTAGCGCGACATCACGACAGGTCCTTTAAGAATGAAAACGCCGGGTGGTGACCCGGCGCATGTAATACTGTTGTTTTGATCTCTGTTCCAGAGCTTCGTCGCCGGAGGTCAGAGGTTCTTGTCGGCGATGCGCAACTGGCGGGCGCGTGACAGAATTGCGTCCTCAACGGCGCGGGTGGTGGATGCGCTGACGGGGCGTCCGCCCTTTGTCTGCAGCGAGACATTCAGCGACCGCGCGTCCAGGGCCGGATCCTTGATATGAACCGTGGCACGATACGAGCGCCCGCTGCCGGGAGGGGTGCCATAGCCGGTTACGATGACGCCGGTGAAGGGATCAACAGACTGTACTGGCAGGAACTCCAGAACATCCAGGGTGGCATTCCACAGGTAGCGGTTCACCTGAACCTTCTGATCCGGCGTGCCGCCGAACAGATCCCAGATTGATGACGTGCTGCTTTGGGTAGCATCAATATCATTGTTGAATTCCTGAGGGGCTGTCCCACGGGGGCCGGTTCTGTCAGAGCGCCCGCCACAGGCTGCTAAACCAAAGCACAAAACCCCTACGAGGGTCGTTTTAACTATCTT
>JBNKOQ010000217.1:0-6149 GCA_050294735.1 Roseibium sp.
GTAATCCCCGTAGGAAAAGCCGCCCGGGACAATGACGAGGTCCACATCGGGCAAGGTTGCTTCCGTGTGCCAGACACTCTGAGGCCGTTTTCCTGTGATCAGTTCCAGCGCGTGGAACATGTCGCGGTCGCGGTTGGAGCCGGGGAAGACGATGACAGCGGTTTTCATGGAACGGTCTCCAGCGATTACCTGGTTCGGGGCTAGGTCCAGCTGCGGTCAGAGCATGACCAGAACAGCAATGACGGCGGCAACGGCGGGCAAGAGGATAAAGGCAGCAGCCTTTACGGCCATAAAGCGGATCGCCTTTTTTGCGTCTTCATCCATCTGGCATGCCTCGTCCGTCGGCACTTAAACTCAGTTGATTTCGATCGTGTAGTTTTCGATCACTGTGTTGGCCAGAAGCTTTTCGCACATTTGGGCGATTTCAGTTTCTGCCGCTGCCTTGTCTGTTGCGTTCAGGTCCAGGTCGAAGACCTTGCCTTGCCGGACATGTCCAATGTCGCCAAAGCCGAGGCCGCCAAGTGCGCCTTCAATGGCTTTACCCTGGGGATCCAGCACACCGTTTTTCAAGGTGACGATCACACGTGCCTTCATGGTCTTTTCTTCTCCGCCGAAGCCGCCGGGTTTCAACTGTCCGGCGGTTTCTGTCTGCATTCTGGTCGAATTAGTTGGTGCTTACACCAGCTCGCTGCCAAATGAAAAGGCGTCTTAAAGCAATTCCCCCGGCGTGTGAGCCGGGGGAGATCATTTTTTACTTAACGAGCGTCGGTCCGGTTCCCGCCGGACGGTCGTTTTCGTTCAGGATGCCAAGACGTTTGGCGACTTCCTGATAAGCTTCCAGCATCCCGCCCAGGTCACGGCGGAAACGGTCCTTGTCCATCTTCTCGTTTGTCTTGATGTCCCACAAACGGCAGCTGTCCGGAGAAATCTCGTCAGCGACCACGATGCGCATCATGTCGCCTTCGTACAGACGACCGCATTCGATCTTGAAGTCGACTAGACGGATACCTACACCGAGGAACAAGCCTGAGAGGAAATCATTGACGCGGATGGCCAAAGCCATGATGTCGTCGAGTTCCTGAGGCGTTGCCCAACCAAACGCAGTAATGTGCTCCTCGGCGACCATCGGATCGTCCAGCTCATCATTTTTGTAGCTGAACTCGATGATGGAGCGTGGCAGCTGCGTGCCTTCTTCCAGACCGAGACGCTTGGCGATGGATCCGGCCGCGACGTTTCGAACGATCACTTCCAGCGGAATGATCTCGACTTCGCGGATCAGCTGCTCGCGCATGTTCATGCGGCGAATGAAGTGAGTTGGGATGCCGATGGCGTTGAGGTTGTTGAAAACAAACTCGGAGATCCGGTTGTTCAACACGCCTTTGCCGTCGATGATCTCGTGTTTTTTATTGTTGAAGGCAGTGGCATCGTCCTTGAAGTGCTGGATCAGCGTTCCGGGTTCCGGACCTTCATAGAGGATCTTGGCTTTGCCTTCATAGATGCGACGGCGGCGATTCATTGGCACGTACCGAGTTGGTTTGAGAAAATCCATCGAACGGGGTTCTTCCAGTTATTATGCTTCCCCCCGGTCGCCATCGGCCGGGCGCCAGAGACGGTTCCCCATGGGGATGTCATCGGCCTTAGCCCTGCGTCAGCGGCGCGGAACTTACCTGATGCGGTGCAAAAGCACAATCAGATGCTGTCTGAGAAAACGCGTAAACCTCGTGCTTTTGGGGCATATGAGCTTTCCCGCGTTGATTTGGCGGCATTCGGGAGATATGGAAAGAGCAAGATCGTTCCTATATTCGGAGCGTAACAGGCTTTCCGCAGTTCAGGAGACACTAGGATGAGCACATTCGACAAGCGCGAAGATGGTTTCGAGAGCAAGTTCGCGCATGACGAGGAGCTGAGGTTCAAGGCAACGGCACGGCGCAACAAACTCTTGGGGTTGTGGGCGGCGGAACTGCTGGGCTTGGACAGCGATGCAGCGGCTGAGTATGCCAAGGAAGTCGTTCGCTCCGATTTTGAAGAGCCGGGAGAAGAAGATGTCTTCCGCAAGATCCGGGCCGATTTCGATGCGAAGAAGGTGGAGCAGTCCGATCATCAGATTCGCCGCACCATGGATGAACTGATGCACACGGCGATCGATCAGGTTCAAAACGACTGATCGGCGCAATAATCTTGTAATGCCTGAAAGGCTCCCGCCCACCAAGCGGGAGCCTTTTTTAGTTTTACCGCCCGCGAACGCCATTATCGGACGGGATTGCCCTTGCGTCTTTGAAATGTAGCGGATTTCCTGTCCGAAACAGACGAGGGAGTGGTACATGTCATCTCAAAGCTTGGCGGCAAAACTCAGAAGCGGCGCGACGGTGGTAACCGGATGGTCGACCCTGGCGGTGCCCATTCTTGCCGAACTCATGGCGCGCAGCGGATATGAAGCTGTGACACTGGACATGCAGCACGGACATCATGACATCCTATCCGTCCGGGAAGGAATTGCTGCTTCCAGCCTTGGCGGCGCGCACCGGATTGTTCGCATCCCTGTTGAGGACAATGCCACGGCCAGCCGGGTGCTGGATCTGGGGGCGGAGGCTGTTATTGCCCCGATGATCAACAATGCTGCCGATGCCATCGCTTTTGCAGATGCTGTCAAATATCCGCCTGCCGGCAAGCGCAGCTGGGGACCGCACAGGGCAGCCATGCTCAATGACGAGGCGCCTGCGGCCTATCTGAAACGGGCCAACCAGGATCTCCTCGCGCTTGCCATGATCGAAACGCCTGAGGCAATTGCGGCGCTCGACGAGATTCTGGCGGTGCCGGGGATAGACGGGGTTTTCGTAGGGCCAAGCGATCTGTCCCTGACCTTGTCGAACGGCGCTTCGCTCGACCCCAACGGGGCAGACACACAGGCCGTTGCCGCCGAAATTGCAGCCAAGGCCAATGCCGCAGGCAAGCTGGCTGGTATTTTCTGTCTTTTACCGGAGAAGGTGCATGAGGCACGGGCCATGGGATACTGCCTCATGGCCTATGGAATCGACATGATGCTGGTTACGGCTGGGGCGACCGCTGCGCTTTCGGATAGCCGTTGATCCTGATCAATGCCTTCTTATTTCGATCATCCGAAACTTTGAATGCAAGGGAGAGCGTTGGGCGTGGGGCGTCCGGACGGCATGCTGATCCTGTATCAGAAGGAAACTGACCGATGTGGAAGCTTGCCTTGATTCTATTTGTTGTCATTGGCCCGACACTGGCTGGTATCGGCGCCTTGGTGCCGCTCACTGTCTACGGGGTGAACGATTTCAATCCGCTGTTATTGGCCGGATGTGCGGGTGCTGGTGCGCTGATTGCGCTGCCGGTCAGCTATCTTGTTGCGCGAAAGATTGGCGCTTTGATGGGATCCAGCGGGCACATGCCGGCCTGATCGTTCGTCAATCCAGACGTTTCATGAAATAGGCGAAGGACATCATGCCTTCCGGCCAGGGGCCGTGGCCGGAGGCCAGGTTTATGTGGCCGGCGTCCCCGGCGTCCTGGAAGGTCGCTCCCCAGGTTTTGGCGAAGCTTTCGGCTCGCTCGTAGGAGCAATGGGGATCTGACCTGCTGGCCACGACGTGAGCATGAAACGGTAGGGGAGCTCCGGGCAGGGGCAGGAAACTGGCCGGATCAAAGGCCGGTTTGGGTTTCTTTCGTTCCAGATCGGTTGGGGCAACGAGATAAACGCCGTGAACTCTGTCCTTGGGGAGGTCATGAACCGCATGCGCGATCAAGGTGCATCCCAGAGAATGCCCAACAAGAACAACCGGTTTGGTGGTCTTCTCCAGCCGGGCGATGAGATTGTCCTGCCAGATTTTGCGCACCGGCATAAACCAGTTCTCTTGTTCCACCACCCATGCATTGGCCATTTTGGCCTGCCAGCGTTTCATCCAGTGCCCGTCCGGCGTGTCGCCATAACCCGGTACGAGAAGAATATCGGCTTCAGAGATCTTCACGGCTGATTACATCCTGCGTGGTTCTGTGAGTCATGTTTCAAAGCGGTCCATAGAAGCCGGTCCTCAACGGGCGGGCCCAATCCGGACGGTCGTTCTGCTCTGCTTCGCGAGCGGCCTTTTCCCAGTCGTATGTGACGATGCGTGTTGTAAATGTCCAGCCGTCAGGCGACTTTTCCATCATCGCATAACGCGCATGCGGACTTCCGGCTTCGACCTTATGGGGAAGCGGGTTGTCGTCACTGTAGCCCGGCAGGCCCACGCTTCCCGGGTTCAAGATGGTCTGGCCGCTGGTGCTTAAGGTGAGAACGCGCGGAATATGAGTATGTCCGCAGCAGATGACTCCCGCGCGCTCGCCGCCCACGCGTTCTGTGATGACTGTCTCTTCCGCGAGCCGAGTTCTGTGACCGTCAATTTCTTCGGTTAGGTAAGTCGTATCGCTATCCGGGGTGCCGTGGCACATGAAGATGCCACCGGGCAGGCGGATCATCTGAGGAAGGGCACGTAGCCAATGCAAGCTTTCAGCGGATAGATTGGCAACGGTGAAACTGTCGGTACGATTTTCCGCAGGAATATCGCCTGCGGCGATCACCCGGTCATGGTTGCCGCGAACCGTTGGCCAGTTCAGGTCCCGCAAGATTACGGCAGTTTCCTCCGGCCAGAGCGGCCCGGAGACACAGTCTCCAAGGTTGACCACCATGTCGGGTGCCTCCCGCTTGAGATCGCCTAGAACTGCCTCAAGCGCTAACGCATTGCCGTGAATATCAGCTACGACTGCAAGTTTCATGACTGGGAATCCACCGTCCGGGAAGTTAGTTCTGGGGAGGCTTGCCGATTCTACCAAGGTGAGTTTCCTGGAAGCTGGCAGTGTTTTTCAGACCGTATCCGAGCCCCCTGTCGATGGCGATATGGCAGGCCCAAATCACAGCGAATGGCAGTAGGGCCGGCGCGTCAAGGATTAAACCAGCTCCGGCGAGAAGTGCGGGGGCTATGTAAGCATGGCCGAGATTGTAGATAAATGCCCCGGTTTTCGGTCCTGCCAGATATCCGGCCATGGTAAGGTCGGGGGCCAGTATAAGAGCGGCGAATAGCCACCACGACGCCCCGGTCATATGGTAGAGCCATAACATTACTAGGCCGATGGCGAGAGATTCGAGGCGCTGCCATCGATAGAGAGATTTCGTATCCGCCATCTTTCGAACCTCGTGGAGCTGTTGCGTAGACCGGTTCCCGGCATGCGCGGCGGCTGCATTTTCCAACGGATATCGTGAGCGCGGTGGACAGAAAAAGGGAGGAAAATTCTTTCCTCCCTTGTCTTTCAGTTTCAGCTTTCGCCAAAGACCCGCTTGAAGATCGTGTCGACATGTTTGGTGTGATAGCCCATGTCGAATTTTTCCTTGATGGCCGCTTCGCCCAGGGCTGCGACGACTTCCTTGTCGGCGAGCAGCAGTTCCTGGAAATCGAGACGCTCTTCCCAGACCTTCAGGGCGTTGCGCTGGACCATGGAGTAAGCATCTTCGCGGGAGACACCAGCCTGGGTGAGCGCCAGCAGAACCCGCTGGGACATGACGAGACCGGGGAACTTGTTCATGTTCTCCAGCATGTTCTCCGGGAAGATCAGCATCTTGTCGATGACGCAGGTCAGGCGGTTCAGGGCAAAGTCCAGAGTTACCGTGGCGTCGGGGCCGATGCTGCGCTCAACGGAAGAATGGGAGATGTCCCGTTCATGCCAGAGCGCCACGTTCTCCATCGCCGGGATCACGGTCATGCGCACGAGGCGGGCGAGACCGGTCAGGTTTTCGGTCAGGACAGGGTTCTTCTTGTGTGGCATGGCCGACGAGCCCTTCTGGCCCATGGAGAAGAACTCGGCACCTTCCAGAACCTCGGTGCGCTGCATGTGGCGGATCTCGATGGCGACGTTCTCGATCGAGGAGGCAATGACGCCGAGAACAGCGAAGAACATGGCGTGGCGGTCGCGCGGGATCACCTGGGTCGAGATCGGCTCAGGCCGCAGGCCGAGCTGCTCGCAGACGTGTTCTTCGACGCGCGGATCGATGTTGGCGAAGGTGCCGACCGCACCGGAGATGGCGCCGGTGGCGATTTCTTCACGGGCCTGGATGAGCCGCGCCTTGTTGCGGTCCATTTCGGCGTAGAAGCGCGCGAAGGTCA